>CAMBVS010000019.1 GCA_945871425.1 Rhizobium sp. Q54
GGACAACTCGGTGTCCAAAAAATCCGGGGGCAGCTCACTCGCCCTTGAAAGCGACCGGGAGAAGCAACCGGCCGCCTCGCCGCAGCGGTTCGCCCCGGATGATCATCGGCGCTATGAACCATGCCGGCGCCCCTTCGTCGATGCAGTGCCGGAGCAACGGCAGGCGCTATGCGTGGGCGGGCGCCGGGATCATCTCGCGCATCGACTCGCCGACGACGTTCCTGCCGTACCAACCGCGGATGATCGAGCCGATGAGCCGGCAGCGGAACTCATCCGGCGCCACCTGCTCCATCAGCATCAGGTTGGGAAGCGCCGCCGGCGGCAGGCAGAGCGGGCAGAGCTCGTCCTTTCGCGGCACCTTGCCGCCGAGGCGCAGCATGCACCAGCTGTCGAACGTCTGTTTCGCGAGCCCCGGTGAGAGCGCGTCGCGGAAGGACATTACGCGGCCTTGATGCGATCCAGCGCCTGGCGGAGCCGAGTCAGCGCCTGGTCGGTCTCGGTCCGGCGTTCGCGCTGCTCGTCGACCACCTCCGGCGGTGCCTTGGCGACGAAGCCGGCATTGCCGAGCTTGGCGTCGATCTTGCCGATCTCGCCGGCCAGCTTGTCGATCTCCTTCGACAGCCTCTGGCGCTCGGCGGCGAGGTCGATGACGCCGGCCAGAGGCAGCGCGAAGGTGGCCTCGTCGACCACGACCTGGGCTGCGGTCTTCTCGACCTCGGCCACCCCCGACGGGCCTTCGACCCGCGCAAGACGGCGGACGAGATCGCCGTATGAGGAGAGCCGGCGTGTCGTCTCCGGGCCTGAATCCCGCACCTGCAGCTTGAGCACGGTGGCCGGCGGCACGTTCATCTCCGAGCGCACCGAGCGGATCTCCGTGACCAGCTTGATCACCCACGCCATCTCCGCCTGGGCCTTGCGGTCGATCCACGCGTCGCGCGCCTCGGGCCATGACCCGGTGATCAGCCGGCCGCCGATGCCGGACTGCTCGTGAATCTCCTCGGTCAGGAACGGCATGATCGGATGCAGCAGGTGCATCAGCGTGTCGAGCGCCCAGGCGGTCATCGCCTTGGTCTCCGCCGCCGCAGCCGCATCATCGCCGGTCAGCACCGGCTTCGCGAACTCGACATACCAGTCGCAGAAGGTGCCCCAGAGCCCGTGATAGAGGCCCATCGCCGCCTCGTTGATCCGGTAGTCGTCCAGGCTCGCGGTCACCTTGGCCGCGAGGTCGGCGAGCTCCGTCATCAGCCAGCGGTTCAGCGTCAGCTTCGTGTCCGCCGGATCGAAACCGGCGACCGGCTTGCAGCCGTTCATCTCGGCGAAGCGCGCGACGTTCCAGATCTTGGTCGCGAAGTTGCGATAGCTCTCGACCTTGGTCTTGGCGAGCTTGATGTCGCGGCCCTGGCTGATCGAGGCGGCGATGGTGAAGCGGAGCGCATCGGCGCCATAGGCGTCGACCAGCTCCAGGGGATCGATGACGTTGCCCTTGGTCTTCGACATCTTCTGGCCCTTCTCGTCGCGGACCAGGCCGTGGATGTAGACGTCGCGGAACGGCACGTCGCCCATGAAGTGGATGCCGAACATCATCATCCGGGCGACCCAGAAGAAGATGATGTCGAAGCCGGTGACCAGCACATCGCCGGGATAGTAGCGCTTCAGCTCCGGCGTCTCGTTCGGCCATCCGAGCGTCGAGAACGGCCAGAGGCCCGAGGAGAACCAGGTGTCGAGCACGTCGGTGTCGCGGCGCAGCGTGACCTGGGCGTTGTAATGCGCCTTGGCGGCGTCATGCGCCTGGGCCTCGGTCAGCTCGACGAAGACCTTGCCGTCGGGTCCGTACCAGGCGGGGATCTGATGACCCCACCAGAGCTGGCGCGAGATGTTCCAGGGCTGGATGTTGCGCATCCATTCGAAGAACACATTCTCGTATTGCTTCGGCACGAAGCGGGTCCGCCCCTCCTCCACCGCCTTGATCGCCGGCTGCGCCAGGGTGTGAGCGTCGAGATACCACTGGTCGGAGAGCCAGGGCTCGATCGGCACGCCCGAGCGGTCGCCATGGGGAACCATGTGGGTGTTGGGCTCGATCTTCTCGACGACGCCGAGTGCTTCCAGGTCTGCCACCACCTTCTTCCGCGCGGCGAAGCGCTCAAGGCCGCGATAGGCCTCCGGCACCGCGTCGTTCAGATGGGCGTTCTCGTCCATGATGTTGACGAGCTCGAGCGAGTGGCGCTTGCCGACTTCGAAGTCGTTGAAGTCGTGCGCCGGCGTCATCTTCACCGCGCCCGAGCCTTTCTCGGGATCGGAGTACTCATCCGCGACGATCGGCAGGCGCCGGCCGACCAGCGGCAGGATGGCATGCTTGCCGACCAGATCCTTGTAGCGCGCGTCGTCCGGATGCACGGCGACGCCGGTGTCGCCCAGCATCGTCTCCGGCCGCGTCGTCGCGACGACGATGAAGCGCCCTTCCTCGCCCTCGATCGGGTACTTCAGGTACCAGAGGTTCCCCTTGATCTCCTTCTGCTCGACTTCGAGATCGGAGATCGCGGTCTTGAGCTTGGGATCCCAGTTGACCAGGCGCTTGGCCTTGTAGATCAGCCCCTGCTTGAACAGGTCGACGAACACCTTGCGGACGGCGGCGTTGGGGCCGTCGTCCATGGTGAAGACCTCGCGCGCCCAGTCGGCCGAGGCGCCGAGACGGCGAAGCTGGCCCAGGATGGTGCCGCCGGATTCGGCCTTCCACACCCAGACGCGCTCGAGGAATCTCTCGCGGCCGAGGTCCTGCCGGCTCTTCCCTTCTTTGCCCAGCTCGCGCTCGACCACCATCTGCGTCGCGATGCCGGCGTGATCGGTGCCTGGCTGCCACAGCGTGTCGCGGCCCTGCATGCGCCGGTAGCGGATCATCACGTCCTGGACGGTGAAGGTCAGCGCGTGGCCGACATGCAGGCTGCCGGTCACGTTCGGCGGCGGCATGATGATCGTGTAGGGCTTCGCGTTCGAGCCGGGATCGGCGCCGAAGGCGCCATCAACCTCCCAGGCGGCGTAATGCTTGGCCTCGACCTGGTCCGGTCGGTAGGTCTTCTCGAGCATGCAGCGGGTCTACGGCTAGAGTTCGGAGGGGATCAACGGCGCGGCTGGGTGGCGCGGTGGACCATGCGCTCGATCTCTTCCTGCACAAGGCGTTCGACCATCGACGGCAGGTGGGTATCGAGCCAGTCCTTCAGCATCGGACGCATGACCTCGACGGTCATCTGCTCCAGCGTCTTGTAGCCGGCGCCGATCGGCGTCTCGGGCCCGCTCAGGCGATCGTGCAGCTCGGAGAAAATGTCGACGGTGCGCTCGGCCTGGGGTGGCGACACCAGCCCTTCGAACGCCGCGCGCGCCTGAGGCGACGGTGGCGGCGGTTCGGGCATCGCGCGACCGCGCTGCTCTTCGAACAAGGGCGGAGTGCGGTCGTCCTCGGGCGGCGCCAGGTTGACGACCTTGTCGTCGTCCATCGGCTCGGTCAGCTCGAGGACGTCCTCCGCGATCGGCTCGGGGGCAGCCATCGCCGCGGGCTGGGGGGCTGCGGCCGGCGGCGGGGGTGGAGGGGGCGGCGGAGGAGCGGCGGCGGCGGGTGCCGCCGGTGCTGGCGCGGCGGGCGCTGCCGCTTGCTCCTCGGGGGTGCCGTCTTCGGAGATGATGCGTCGGATAGACGCAAGAATCTCCTCCATTGACGGTTCTTGGGTCTTCGGATCGCTCATCGGTTCCAGTCGAGAACAGCCGGCGGTGCAGCCTAAATCAAAGGCTTGCCGAACGCTATAGCACTTTTACCGAAGTCACCGAAGGGCGTCGGGCAAGTCCCACCACTTGTTGCGGACGCGCTGATAGTTGGCGTCATAGTCGTAAAGTTGCACCTGCAGCCCGAGATCCTTGGCGGTCAGGCGGCCGACGGCCGACAGAACCTGATAGGTCGCGACCATGGCGTCGCGCTTGGCCGAAACCTGCCGGACCTGGGCATCGAGGAGCTCCTGCTCGGAGTCCAGCACGTCGAGGATCGTCCGCGAGCCGACATTGGCCTCCTGCTGCACGCCCTCGAGCGCGATGGTGGCCGCGCGGATCTCCTGTTCCAGCGACGAGAGGCTGGCCTTGGCGGTCTCCAGGGACTCATACGAGCTGGTGGCGTCGGAGATCGCCAGCCGGCGCGAGTCCTCGATTTCCACCCGCCGCTGGGTTGCGGTCTCGCGTGCCTGACGGACGCGGCTGGTGATGCTGCCGGCTTCGTAGAGCGGCATGGTCACCTGCGCCTGGGCGCCATAGGCCCAGGTCTTCTGGTCGCGGGCGCTGCCGTCGTTGGTGCGCGTGTAGTCGACCACGAGGCTGAGGTCCGGGAGGAGCTCGCCCTGGGTTTCCTTGATGCGGAGCCGTTGCGCCGCCTCTTCGAACTGCGCTGCGACGATGTTCGGATTGTTGCTGGCGGCGGTCGACGCCGCCTCCTTGGCGCCGTTGGGCAGGTTGAGTTGCAGGGACGGCTCGACCAGCGTCTCCGGCGGCTTGCCGACGAAACGCTCATACGAAGCGCGAGAGGCGGCCAGGTTGCCTTCGGCCAGGATGCGGTCGGCGGTCGAACGGGAGAGGCGCGATTCCGCCTGGGCGACGTCGGTGCGGGTCACCTCGCCGACCCGGAAGCGGTCGCGGGTAGCCTCGAGCTGGCGGCGAAGCCGCTGCTCGTTGTTGGCGCGGAGCTCCACGGTGGCCTGGTCGCGCATGACGTTGGCGTAGAAGGTGGCCACGCTGAGGAAGACCGTCTGCTCGGAGGCGATCAGGCGGGCGCGCTCGGCCTGGATCTGCGCCTCGGCGCGCTGCGTTCCCGCGACCGTGCGCCCGCCCTGATAGAGCGGCTGCGTCAAGGTGACGGCCGCCGAGCCGGGGGTACGACGCTCATCGACGGTGGTGCGGCCGGCCTGCTCGGTTTCGACGTCGCGCTTGCCGAGGGCGCCGGTGAGCCTGACGGTCGGCCGCCAGCCGGAGACCGCCTGCGGCACGTTCTCGTCCACGGCCCGGAGCGAGGCGCGGCGCGCATTCAGCGTCGGATTGGTGGTGTAGGCCTGGATGAAGGCCTCTTCCAGCGTCTCGGCGGAGACCGCGATCGGGCTCGCCGAAGCCAGCAGCGCGGCCCCCAAGGCCGATCGGAAGAACTGAAGACTGATCGGTCTGTACATTTTTTTGATCCGGTATCGAAGGATGTTCCTATACCACGGCCACGAGCATGGCGTCCTGTGCCGGCCGTCGTCTAGAAGACGAATCCCGCTTCCCTGCTGAAGCCCTTGAGAGGCGAGACGCCGGCATCGAACAGGATGCGCGACGAGGCCAGACCGCGGCGCTTGGTCAGCAGCGTGGCGCGGCCGACCGGGCCGGTGCCGACGACCGCCGCCAGGCGCCCGCCCTCGCTCAACTGTGCGATCAGCGCCTCGGGAATGTGCTCGACCGCCCCGTTGATGAGGATGACGCCATAAGGCGCGCGCTTGAGGTGACCTTCGCCCAGCGGGCCGACGACCACCTGCACGTTGTCGATGGCGAGCCGGCCCAGCGTGGCGGCCGCCTGGTCGGCCAGCGCCTTGTCGTCCTCGAGCGCGACCACCGAGCCGGCGAGCCGGGACAGGACCGCGCTCGAATAGCCGGTGGCGGCGGCGACGTCGAGGACGGCATCTCCGGGAGAGGGGGCTGCGGCCTGGATCAGGCGGGCCAGCACCAGCGGCTCCATCAGGAACCGCCCGCCGCCGATCGGCAGGTCCTCATCCACATAGGCGATACCGCTGATCGAGGCCGGCACGAACTGCTCGCGCGGGAGCGCCCCCATCGCGTCCAGAAGCGGGGCCGAGGTCACCCGGGTCGGGCGCAGCTGCCCGTCGATCATGTGGCGCCGGGCCGCGGTGAAGTCGATCATGGCGTGGGCATCCGTGGACGCTTTTGCAAAGCAGCAAGAGACGCCGGCAGTTATACCGATGCTCAGGAACCGAGACAACGGCGGCCGCTTGACCCTCCCTGGGACCGCACCTATTGTCCGCTGCCTTGGCTCGCGCCGGGTTGCGCCGAGCCCTGAGGGCCCGGTGGCAGAGTGGCCATGCAGAGGACTGCAAATCCTCGTACGTCGGTTCGATTCCGGCCCGGGCCTCCAGCTTCCCCTGACGGACGAGGAATAGGCCGGCCGCCGCCGCGTTGATCCTGGCAGGAGGCCCTGCCATGACCCGCTCCTTCTCCCGCACCTTCCTCGTCATCGCCTCGCTGTCGCTTACGACGGCCGCGCCGGCCGCCGACGGCGGCGCCGACCCGCGAACCGCCGCGCCGGCGTTAGCCCCCGATCCGATCTATCGCCGGGCCATGGTCGAGGTGAAGGCCGGCCGCTTCGCCGCGGCGATTCCGCTGCTGGCCGACGTCGTCGCCAAGGACCCGATGAACGCCGACGCCTTCAACAACCTCGGATACAGCCACCGCAAGCTCGGCCAGCGCGATCAGGCGCTGACCTATTATGCCGAGGCGCTCAGGCTCGATCCGAAACACCTCGGCGCGCTCGAATACCAGGGCGAGCTGTTCCTGGAGCTCGGCGACCTTCCCCGCGCCGAGGCCAATCTCGACCTCCTCGGCAGGCTCTGCGGGCGCTGCGAGAGCTACGAGGATCTCGCCGAGGCGGTCGCCGCCTTCAAGGCCAAGCCCAAGACCTGAGCCGCAGAAAATAGAGTTTTGCGGGTCCCGGCGCCGCTGCTATAAGCCCGCGCGGTCGCTAAGGCCGTGTTCCCGGGTAGCTCAGCGGTAGAGCAAGCGGCTGTTAACCGCTTGGTCGGGGGTTCGAATCCCTCCCCGGGAGCCAGCGACATCAATCCCGAAGCACATGCCTCTGCGACGACTGTCCTTCGCCAGTCGTCCAGCGGCATTGCCGCCAGGCAAATCTCCCCTATTCTGGCGCCCTCGTTCGGCTTCCCGGGGGGACGCGTCGACATGAAGGCGATGGTGATCAAGGCCCAGGGCGGGCTCGAGAACCTGGTTTATGACGACTGGCCGGATCCCGTTCCCCGGCCGACCGACGTCATCGTCCGGGTCAGGGCCTGCGGCCTCAACCACCTCGACATCTTCGTGCGCAAGGGCATGCCGGGCCTGCCCGTGCCGATGCCGTTCATCTCCGGCGGCGATATCGCCGGCGAGATCGCCCAGCTCGGATCGGAGGTTCGCGGCTGGAAGCTGGGCGACCGCGTGCTGGTCCAGCCGATCACCGCCGAGGGCATGATGGGCGAGGAGATTCCGGGCGGCATGGCCGAATATGCCCGCGTGCCCGAAGAGAACCTCGTGCCCATCCCCGACGGCGTCGGCTTCGAGGCCGCGGCCTCCCTTCCCGTCGCTTACGGCACCGCGCTGCGCATGCTGGTGACGCGCGGCCGGCTCAAGGCCGGCGAGACGATCCTGATCCTCGGCGCGTCGGGCGGCGTCGGCACCGCCTGCGTGCAGATCGCCAAGATGATCGGCGCCGAGGTGATCGCGGCCGCCGGCGGCGAGGACAAGCTGCAGAAGCTGCGCGAGCTCGGCGCCGACCACCTCGTCAACTACAAGACCCAGGACTTCAGCAAGGAGGTCTGGCGCATCTCCGGCAAGCAGGGCGTCGACGTCGTCGTAAACTACACCGGCGGCGACACCTGGGTCCCCTCGCTGAAGACGCTGCGCAAGCACGGCCGCATCCTCACCTGCGGGGCGACCGCCGGCTACGATCCGAAGGAGGATCTCCGCTACATCTGGGTGCGCGAGCTCGAGGTCCTCGGCTCCAACGGCTGGACCAAGGAGGGCATCGCCACCCTCCTCGACTACGTCGCCACCGGCCGCATCAAGCCGGTCATCAGCCATGTGCTGCCGCTCTCCCAGGGCCGCGAGGCCGAGTGGCTGCTGGAGCAGCGGGCGTTCTTCGGCAAGGTGCTGCTGGTCCCGTGAGCGACGTCGTCGCCAAGCTTAGGGCCTCGATCCGGACGCCGCCCTTCCATGCCTGGCTCGGGGTCGAGCTGGTCGCAGGCGACGCCGAGGCCGGAACGGCAACGGTCCGCCTGCCCTTCAAGCCGGACTTCAAGCGCTCGCCGGGCTCGTCCCAGATTCATGGCGGCGTCATCGCCGCGCTCGCCGACATCGCCGGCGACTATGCGCTCGCCGTCAGCCTCGGCGGCGGCGTACCGACCATCGACCTCCGCATCGACTATCTCCGTCCGGCCGAAGGCGACCTCCTCGCCTGGGCGCGCACGATCAAGCGCGGGCGCACCATCGGCGTGGTCGACGTCGAGATCAAAGACGCGGCCGGCCGCCTAATCGCGATCGGCCGCGGCGCCTATTCGACGACGGTCGGCTGAACCTGCATTTCCCGGACGGCTCCGCCAATCGATGCGAATGAATATCGACTGTATCGGCAACAACCGGTCCCGTCGGCGTCTGTAGCGGCCATGTTCAAGGGCGACAGCGGCAGCCTCAGCCGGCATCCTCTTACACCGTGATGGAGATTGCCCAGGCCCCGCCCGACGGCTACCCTGCTCCCAAGAAACCCTAGTCTGCTTGGGGAATTTTCGCCCGAGTTTACATCTGGAGCGCATCCGGCCGACTGCCTGCGGCCCGCGTGAGTGCAACCAGCCTTGCGAGCGGAGACTTTCGAGCTCTGCCGGGGGCACGAGGCGACCAGCACCGCCGGGCCAAGAGTGAGACGCTACCGACAGACATGCATTTGAACTTGTTTAATATCTCGCGGGAGGGATTGCCCGACGCTGGCGAAGTTCGTGCCGCCCAGATGGCGAGCTTCGCCAGCCTGACACGCGTGAACGCCCTCGTCACCGTGACCACCGCGTTCTTCGTCGCCGCACTCTTGTGGCCTGTCGCCCCCCATTCCTGGATCGCTGCGTGGGCCGGCGCCCTGATCGGCCTTTCGGCGATGGTGATCTATCGAGAAATGCGACGTGGCCCGAGGCCGCCAAGACGCAGCGTCAGCGTCCGCGGCCCTCGACGGGCTACTGTCTGGGCAGCCGTTTCCGGCGTGCTGTGGGGCAGCGGCGCCATCTTCCTGCCGGTGGTGCCGAGCCTGCAGCAGCTGGCGCTGATCATCGTTATCGGCGCAATGGCCGCTGGCGCTTCGTCGACTCTCGGTGCGATCCCGTTGGCGGCAACGCTCTTCATTTTCGGCGCCCTGGTTCCGCCGGCGGCCTATTTCGCCCTTCAAGGCGAGCCGGTCTATTTCGCGCTCTCGGCGCTGGCGATGGTCATGGCATTCGGCATGGTCGCCTCGACGCGGATTGTCTACTTCTCGTTCATCGAGGCGTTGAGAGCAAAGCAAGCCAACACCGAGCTCCTCCAGCAGATTCGAGCGGAGCGCCAGGATTGGCTCGATGTCTCCGGTACGACCGAGGCTTTCGCCTTGTTCGACGCCGAGAACCGTCTCCTGCTCTGGAACGAGGCCTATCGGCGGCTCTTCGACCTGCCCGAGGGCCTGCTCGGTCGCGGCATGGATCGCCAGGAGCTGGTCCGCAAAGGTGCGGTTCCCGTCGAGGTGGCCGAAGGACATGTCGCCATCGACGACTGGGTCGATCGGCAGATGCATCTTCCGGATACGCCGGACCGGGCCACGGTCGATCTTCTGACAACGCGGCGGTGGATACGCAGCCATGCGCGACGCACGTCGGCCGGACGCGTGATCGCGATCCATGTCGACGTGACCGAGATCAAGTTCGCCGAGGAACAGCTGCTCCAGTCGCGGAAGATGGAGTCGATCGGCCAGCTGACCGGCGGCATCGCGCACGACTTCAACAACCAGCTCGGCGTGATCATGGGCAATCTTTCCCTGCTCGAGGAACACGTGGCGACCGACCCTGCCGCGCGGAAGTTTATCGAGGCGGCATTGTACGCGGCGAAGCACAGCGCCGAGCTGACTCGGAGCCTGCTCGCCTTCGCGCGCCGCCAGCCGCTCAGACCCAGGATCATCGATATCGGCGAGTTCATCGCCGAATGCGTGCGTCTGATTGACCGAACCCTCGGCGAAGACATCGAAATCAAGCTCAGCAGACAACCGGGAACGTCGTCCGTCCTGGTCGACGAGGCGCAGCTCAGCGCCTGCATCATCAACCTCGCGAACAATGCGCGCGATGCGATGCCACAAGGCGGCACGCTGACGATCTCCGTGCGCGACGTCGACCTGGACAAGGACTACGCGGCGCTGCACCCGGAGGTCGCAGACGGACACTATGTCGCGATCGAGGTCTCCGACACTGGGACCGGGATGACGCCAGAAGCGCTGGGAAAAGCTTTCGAGCCGTTCTTCACGACCAAGGAGGTCGGGAAAGGAACGGGCCTCGGCCTCAGCATGGTACACGGGTTCGTGAAGCAATCAGCCGGGCATGTCGAGATCCGGAGCGAGATCGGCCGGGGGACTACGGTGCGGATCTATCTGCCGCGCGTGGCGGAGCAGCGCACGACGAAGGCGCTGGCATCCGGCGAGCCGGCAAAGCCCGCAGGAGGTAGCGAGACCGTTCTGATGGTCGAGGAAAACGAGGGGGTCCGGCAAATCGTGGCGACCCAGCTTGCCGGCCTCGGCTATCGAGTGCTCGAAGCCGGAAAGGGCTGGGAGGCGCTTGCGATCCTAGAACGACCGGGCCAGGTGATCGACTTGTTGTTTACCGACATCGTCATGCCAGGCGGGATGGACGGATACGAGCTGGCCCGGGCTGCGGTCGAGCGGCAGCCGGATCTCAAGGTTCTGCTGACGTCGGGCTTCCCCGGCCAGCAGCCCGAGGCCGCCGGAGAGCGCGGGACCGATCTTCCCCTGCTCTCGAAGCCCTACAACCGGGACGATCTCGCCCGGGCGATCCGGGCGGCATTGCATCCAGCCTGAAAAAACCACCTAGAAATTCGAGAAACGGCTGAGCGCGATCGTCCGTCCCTGCGGCAAGGTCAGCATCGCTGCTGTCGAGCTGCTGAAGCGGACCGAGATCCGGCCGATCACCGCCGCCGAGGTCGGGGCGCGGTAAGCACCGGTCATGGTCTGTCCGCCCGCGTAGAGCTGCAGGTCGCCGTCGAAGGCGGTGGCGCCCAGCATCGGTCCGCTGCTCACATACCACACCGGCCGCCCGGCGCCGTCGTAGAGAAAGCCGGCCATGAACAGATTCGTGCCCTGGACCTCGAAGAACCAGCCGGTGCCGGACTCGGCAGCGTTCCACCACCAGCCGGTCTCGGGCGCGCCGCTCTGGGGGTCACGGACGATCTGGCCGTCGATGGCGAAGCGCTGGATGGGAACGCTGCCACCTGGCCACTCGAGGGTACCGGCGATGGGCGAGCTGAAGGAGAGCGTCGCCGTTCCGGCGGCTCCCACGAGTTGGGGCGCCTGGTAGTCGCCGGTCAGGGTCTGCCCGGAGCCGAACCTTGCCAGCGTGCCGGTCAATGTTGAGCCGCTCTGCGCCCCGTTGGCGACGAACCAGAGCGGCGTGCCGTCGGTGTCGTAGAGGAAGGAGGCGAAGTAGAAGCGTCCCTGCCGGGTCTCCAGCGAGAAGCCGCGGCCAGGCTCGCTCGGGTTCCACCACCAGCCGGTGGCCGGGGTGACGCACGTCGCGCAGACCGCGGCAAGCGCGCCCGCCACATCGAGCCGCTTGACCGAATAGGTGTAGGTCTGGCTCGAACCAGCGACCGTGAGGCTGAGCGAGCGGCCACCGGTGCGAAGGCCGGCGACGAGATCGCCGACGGTGGCGGTCTGATTGGCCTGGCGCAGGACGGCGATTGCGCCGGCGACATGAGGGGTCGCCATCGAGGTTCCGGTGGCATAGCCGTAGCCGCCGCCTAGAACCGACGACCGGATCGATGCGCCCGGCGCCATCAGCGTGATGAAGCTCGCGATGTTGGACGGCATGAACAGCGCATCGGCGTTGGTCGTACTGCCGACGGAGACGGCCGAGGAGACACAGCCGGGCTCGCTGACGGCGTTGACGTAGCCGTCATTGCCCGACGCGATGACCGTCGCGGTGCCGACCGCGCGCAACGCGTCGATCGCCCGCTTGGTCGTCTGGTTGGCGAGATCGCAGCTCGCCTGCGAGGTATGGACCGAGCCGCCCAGGCTCATGTTGACGGCGGCGATCGTATAGGTGCCGCGGAGCTGGAGCACATAGTCGAGGGCGCGGAGCTGGTCCGACGTGTAGGAGAGCGCGCAGCCCGAGGAGTTGCCGCAGAGGCTGCTGTCGGTGAAGTGGCTGAACACCTGGATCGCGATGATCGAGGCCACCTTGGCGACGCCGGCGAAGCTGGCCGACTGGTAACCGGCCGCGATCCCCGCCACATGGGTCCCGTGGAAGCACTCGGACGTGCCGCACGGCGCCGCGGCGCCGGTGCCGATCTGGCTGCTGGCCCCGTTCGGGCACAAGCTGACGGCGCTCTGGGTGGCGAAGGTCGTCGAGAAGCAGGCTTCATGGACGACCCGGCCGCCGAAGAAGGGATGGGTGCGGTCGACGCCGGTATCGAGGATGGCGACGGCGACGCCCTGGCCGTCATAGCCCAGGCTCCAGGCCGTCGGCCCCTGGACCAGCGGCACCGAGGTCGAGAGATCGGGCTTGGCGAGGCGGTCCTCCTCGACGGACTCGACCTCGGGATCCGTCATCAGGCTCGCCAGCGAGGCGGCGTCGGCCTCCATCGCCACCGCCGGCAACGAGCGGAACGCGTGCCAGCCGGGCATGCTGTGGCCGCGGTTCCAAAGGCGGGTGGCGAGACGTGCCTGGGTTCCGGCGATCACCGGGGCTCCCGCAGCGACCGGCGCCCCCACCCTGTCGGCGCGAAATCTGGCGATGACCCGGAGGTTACGGGCATGAATCCGATCAGGGAGAGCCGAAGGCGGAGCCGGTGCGGCCAGGGACGGCGGCGACGGTGCGTCGGTCGCCCGGTCCGGGGCGTCGGATTGGGCCTGGCTCGGCGCAGCGGCGAGGAGAAGAGCAAGCGCGGCCACCAACGGGCAAACACGGCGACGCATCAGGGCGAACCACCCAAGCAGAGACATCGGACCACCCAAGATGAACGACCGACTCCGACCCGCTCCCCTCGTTTCCCCCCGGTCCGAGGCCGGCGCCTCGGTGACAAAGCTGCCAGTTCCGTTACCTGATGGCGATAATAGTGAGCGCAAAGACGTTAGTGGGCGGAATTGCGTCAAGGTTCATCCGGCTGGGGAGAGCCGCGCAGATTTTCCGAGGCTCACGTCGGGTATCCCTCCCCGCCGAAGCCGGCTCAGCCCATCCGGCAACTCGCTCTCACCCTCATCCGCCTGGCGGACGTCGATCGCGAAGCGTCTCGGTCGCTTCGTCGAATGGCCAGCTGAGCCGCCTCTTTGCCGTCGCTCGGCGCTCGATCCGCAGACCCCCGTCTCCGGTCGCGACTCTCGCCTGCGGCCAGATGACGGCCTGCGACCCGACCGATCCCGGGGGCTGCGGGCAAGACGACGAGCCTGGCTATGTCCTTCGCGGCACTCCTGAGGGCCAAAGGGTGAGCGGGACGAAGGAGACCCAGGCTCATCCTGCAGAACGACATTCCCGCGCGGTCCCGGCTGGCATAGCATCCCCGGTTAGTCGAGACACAAAGGGAGGAAGCCACAATGCGCTCGCTGGGATTCTTGCGGTATGCCGGCGTCATCGCCGCCGCGCTTCTGATACCGAGCTTCGCCTCGGCACAGGGCAACAACCGGATTCTGAAGATGGTCCCGCACGCCGACCTCAAGGTGACGGACGCCCACTTCACCACCGCGACCATCACCAACGATCACGCAATGATGGTCTACGACATGCTGTTCGCCTGGGACTCGAAGCTGGCGGCCAAGCCGCAGATGGTCGGAAACCACACACTCTCGGCGGACAAGCTCAAGCACACCTTCACGCTCCGCCCGGGCCTCGCCTTCCATGACGGCTCGAAGGTCACGACCAAGGACGTGATCCCGTCGATCAAGCGCTGGATGCTGCGCGACTCCGCCGGCCAGAAGCTGAACGAGTTAACCGCCTCCATCGACGCGGTCGACGACAACACCTTCACGCTGACGCTGAAGGAGCCCTACGGCCTCGTGCTGTTCACGCTGGCGTCCACGGCCGGCAGCATTCCCGCGATCATGCCCGAGGCGGCGGCGAAGACCGAAGCGTTCACCGCTCACAACAACACCATCGGCTCCGGCCCGTTCAAATACGTGGCGGCGGAACTCGTTTCCGGCTCGAAGGTCGTCTACGCCAAGAACGACGCCTATGTGCCGAGAAGCGAGGCGGCCGACGGTCTCGCCGGCGGCCGCGTCGTCAAGGTCGACCGGGTCGAATGGACCTCCATGCCGGATCCCGCCGTCGCCGTTGCGGCGCTGGGCGCAGGCGAGGTCGACATGATCGAGGCGATCAACAACGACCAGAAGGCGATCTTGCTGAAGAACCCGAATGTCCAGGTCGAAGCCCTCTCGAAGGCGGGATGGTACGGGCTGCTGCGCCCGAACCATCTGCATCCGCCCTTCAATCATCCGAAGGCACGTCAGGCGCTGGCCATGATGATCGACCAGCAAGAATATATGCAGGCGGCCTTCGGCGGCGGCGAGAGCTGCTTCTCGTTCTTCACCTGCGGCAGCCCGAACGGCACCCAGGCGGGTGCCGAGCCCTACATGAAGCCGAACTACGAGAAGGCGAAGCAGCTCCTGAAGGAGGCCGGCTACAACGGCGAGAAGATCGTGCTGCTGGGCGCCGGCGACCTCTTCCACCACAACGCCGTCGCCCAGGTCACCACCGAGAACCTGAAGAAGATCGGGATCAACGTCGACCTGCAGATGTCCGACTGGGGCGCGGTGATCACCCGCCGCGGCAACAAGTCCAACCCCTACCAGGGCGGCTATCACATCTTCCAGACCTTCTCCGACGGCATCGGCGGCATGTCGCCCTTGACCAACATCAGCGTCGGCAGCGGCTGCGACGGCAAGAACTGGTTCGGCTGGCCCTGCGACGAAGAGGCGGAGAAGCTCCGCAACCAGTATCTCCGCGCCACCACCGAGGCCGACCAGCTGAAGACCCTGGAAGCCCTGCACAAGCGGCTCTGGGAATCCATCCCCTACGTTCCGCTCGGCAAGTACGAGCGGCTCGCCGCCTGGCGGAAGAACCTCGACGGCGTGCTCCGCACCAACGTGCTGGCGCTCTGGAACATCGAGAAGAAGTAGACGTCGCCGCCCCTTCCCGCTCCTGCGGGAGGGGGCGCCTCATTGGAGCGGGACCAGCAGCTCGAGCCATGCGTCCTGCCAGGCCTCGGTGCGCATCGCCTGCGCGGTTTCCGCAAAGCGGGAGTCGAGACGCGCGGCGAGCGCCATCGCGGTCCGTGCCTTCTTCGGATCGAACTTTCCCTCGAACCCTTTGACGCCAGCGTCGCGGCGGGTGCGATCGAAGGCGATGCGGGTGTTGGCAAATTCCTGGTGGGTGCGCCTGCCCGCCGCGTAGGGCTCGAGCCAGGCCAGCGCGCGCGTCAGGGCATGATTGGCGTCGCCCAGCCAGTCATGGCCGTGCTGGCGCGCGGCGAGTGCCGCGGTCGACAGAGGCTCCAGGTCGTAGACGACGTAGTGGATCGCGTCACGCAGCTCGAAATCGACGGTGCTGCCGTCGGCGCGGATGTTGGCGCGAAGCTGAGAAACATAAGCCGCATGCGCCTCGGCGATCAACGCCGGATCGCCGAGGGCGAAGGCCGCCAACACGATGAGCTTCACGCGGTGGCTGTTCCAGTTGTTGGTCGCAGTTTGTCCCTTGAGCGGGTGGTCGAGGTAGCCGCGGGAAAAGGCCTGCAGCATCCGCCCATACCCGACCTCGAGGCCGCCGCGGCGATCAGCGGCGATCAGGTCCCATGCAATCATCAGCGCAGCGAAGCCGGTCTCGTCGATCGGATTGAAGGTGACCTGGTAGGTCGCGATCCACGCCCCGATCAGCCGCATTGCGGCGTCCGCATATCGCACGTCGCCGGTGATGCGCGCCGCCAAGGCTAGATCGCGGGCCGCTGGGAAGTCGCGAAGCGCCTCCAAGCTCTGATCGTAGATGCCTTGCCCCGGCAGCGTTCCCTCCACATGGACGCGGGCCATTGCGTGCGGTGGGCGACTAAGGTGTCGGTCGGCGCTGCGCAATAGGGCGGCGCGGGTCGGGCTCGCCGGCAAAGACGATAGGGCGGCGGCCGTGGCTGGCGGCACCAGCGCAAATCCGCGCGGGTACGGCTCGCCGGCAAGGGCCGGCGCGGCGATCAACGCTACGGCGACGGCGAACGCGACGGCGCGCATCAGCTCCCGCCGAGCGGCGCCCCGCCGAGCAGCGACATCACCCGCTCCTTGACCAGCTTGCGGTCGGTCTTGGCGGCACCATTCAGCGGCAGTGTGTCGTCGAAGAAGATCCGCCGCGGATGCGCATAGGCCGGGCCGTTCTTCAGGCAGAAGGCCTTGAGGGCCGCCTCGTCGAGTTCGATGCCCTTGGCCTTCACCACCAGCGCCACCGGCGCCTCGCCCTTCACCTGGTGCGGCACCGGCACGACGGAGACGTCGGCGACGCCGGGATGCTTCAGCATCAGGTTCTCGACCTCGAGCGGATAGACGTTCTCGCCGCCGCAGTTGAACATGTCGTCGGTGCGGCCCTTGAAATAGAAGAAGCCCTGCTCGTCCTTGGCGAAGAGGTCGCCGGTCTTGAGCCAGCCGTCGACGATCCGCTGCCTGTTGACCTCGGGCAGCTTGTAATAGCCGGGCGTGACGCCAGGGTTCTTGACCCATAGCTCGCCATAGCCCGGATGCTCCCTTCCGTCGGTGCCGACCAGCTTCACCTCGCCTTCGGGCCAGGCGACGCCGCAACTTCCATGCGGCACCTTCCGGCCGTCCAACGGTCCGCCGATCATCACCGGACCGCCCTCGGTCAGGCCGTAGCTCTCGGCGACGGGAATCCCGAAGGCCTCCTCGACCGCGTCCATCAGCTCCTTCGGCGTCGGCGCCGAGCCGATCTTCAGCGACTTGAGCGAGGAGAAGTCCAGGCTCTTGATCAGGTCCTTCTGCTGCAGCAGCAGCGTGAAGACGGCCGGCACGCCGCCGGCATGGGTGCACTTGTACCTCGACAGCGTCTCGAGGAACCGCCGCGGCTCGAAGCCCGGCAGGATCACCACCGAGCCGCCCGAGTTCAGCATGGGCTTGATCGCGCCGGCCATCGCATTCTTGTGATAGAGCGGCACTGCGGCGAGCGACCGCCAGCTCGCCTCGTAGGGCCAGTACTTGTCGACGGCGCGGATCCACCAGAGCTGGCCGGCATGGGTCAGGACGACGCCCTTCGGCCGGCCGGTCGAGCCCGAGGTATAGGGCTGGAACGACGGATGATCGTCCGGCAACTCGGGCGGATCGAAGCTGGCCGGCGTCGCCTGCAGCGCTTGTTCGTAATCGGTCCATCCGGCCGGGACAGGATCGAAGGCGAGCTTCACCTTGAGCCCCGCCTTGTCGACCAATCCAACCATGTGCGGGTTGGCCGACGGCTCCACCACCGCGCCGACGCAGCCGGCGTTCTCGATGGTGAAGGCGAGCGTGTCGGCGCCGAGCTTGGTGTTCAGCGGCACCGGCACGATGCCGGCGCGCATGGCGCCGTACATCACCTCGACGAACTCGAAGCGGTTGCCGATCGACATGGCGATCCGATCGCCGGGCCTGAGGCCGAGCTTGGTGAGCAGCGCGGCGAAGCGGTCATGGCGCTCGTCCAGCTCGCGGTAGGTGACCTCGCGCGGACTCGCCGGCGAGAGGTCGATCAGCGCCGTCTTGTCGGGGAAGCGGCGGGCGGCCGGCCGGAAGTAGTAGCCGAGGTTATCGTCGAAGCGGTCGGTCATGGCTAAGCGCTCCCGTTCAGGCATGGGCGGCCTCTCGGCCGGCGATGCGGCCGCCGATGAAGCATTCGGCGAGGTTGCCGCCTGACATATAGAGATGGCCGAAGACGCTGCCGAGCTCGCCGGCGGCATAGAGACCGGGGATCGGCGCGCCGAAGGCGTCCAGCACGCGCTGGCGCTCGTCATGAGCCGGCCCGCCCTGGGTGTTGGAGACGACGGGCCACACCTCGCCCCAGAAGAAGGGCGGCCTGACGACCGGGATCATCGAGGACGGCGGCCGGCCGAACTCGGGGTCGTGGCCGGCGGCGCAGGCTTCATTCCAGTCGGCGAGCGTGCGGGCCAGCACCGGCGCATTGGTGTCCATCTGGCGGGCCATCTCCTCGATCGAGTCGGCGCGCTTGAGGATGCCGAGATCGACCTCGGCCAGATTGTCCTTGCTCCAGGCGAAGGAGACTTGGCGGTCGTTGTAGGTCGGCGCGCCGAGCGGATAGAGCTTGCGGCCCTCGTCGTCGACGATCAGCAGCCCGGGCACATGCGGGTAGGCCTGCATCTCCGGCTCGTAGTGATCCATCGGGCGGTGGCCGGTGTCCTGCAGATAGGGATGGTACTCGTTCATGAAGCGCTTGCCCGAACGGCCGACGACGACCCAGGCCATGCGCACGTCGCCGCGCGCGCCCTTCCCCGGCAGCCAGTCGGGCAGGCGCTTCAGGCGGATGCCGAAGGGATAGGCGGGATCGGGGTGACGGAAGCCGTAGCAACCGTGGAAGTGCCACATGTGCCAGAGTGAGGCGCCGACCGCCTGGACCATGCGGATGCCGTCGCCGGTGTTGCAGCGGACCGCCGCCGAGAGCACCGGCTTCAGCTGCCAGAACTGGCGCTGCAGCTCGGGATCGGCCTCGAAGCCGCCGGTGGTCAGCACCACCGCCTTCTTCGCCCGCACGGGTCCCTTGCCTGTCATCACGCCGACGACCTTGCCGTTCTCGACGATCAGGCGACGAACCGGCGTGTCGAGGCGGATGTCGATCGCCTTTCGCTTCGTCACGTTGTCGAGCACGACCTTGAACATGCGGGCACCGGCCGGATTGCCGCGGACATGGGGGAAGGCCTTGGCGAGATCGACGCCCGGGATGTCGTCGACATTGGAGAAGCCGAAGGTGTCGTAGCCGGGAAACGGATAGTTGCCCTCGGCCGCGCGCTCGACGACGACGGCGCCGACGGCTTCGCCCAGCGCCTTCATGTAGGCACCGACCTCGGTCATGCCGTCGGCCAGGGCCTTCAGCACCGGCGTCGGCGTGGTGCCGGCATTGGTGGCTTCCAGATATGCAAGCGCCTGCGTCGCATCTTTGGCCACGCGGATGCCGCCGGCCGAGCAGACGGAGATGCCGCCGGGGTCGGGCATCTTCTCGAGCAGGATGACCGTGGCCCCCTGCTCCGCCGCCTCGATCGCGGCGATGCCGCCGGCGAAGCCAAAGCCGACAACGACGACATCTGCGTCGCTCATCTGCGCCGCTTGGCGCCGCGCGCCCGCCTCGGCGCCGCCTTCGGCTTCGAGGATGGCGGCCGGAAGGCGTCGAGATAGAGGGCTTTTAGGCCGTCGACCAGCTCCGCCGCCATCGCCGCCAGGACCTTTCGGCCCTTGTCAGCGGTGGCGAGGCTGGGATCGCCGCGGACGCCGGTCAGGCTGTAGTCCGGCCCCGAGTCTTTACGACCGTCGAAGACGGTCGGCACATAGAAGACGGTCTTCGGCTCCGAAAGCGCGTTGCCGTAGTCGGGCTTCGCCAGGTTCATGCGGACGGATTTGGGTTCGATCGCGAGGATCATCGACGTCTCGCTCTCGTCGCCATGGCCGCCCAGCTTCTGCTTCATCAGCCCCTTGGCGGCGGCGCCGAGCGTGCGGATGTCGGCGGTGGCGACCCTCACCTTGCGGTCCTGGTAGATGTCGCGGACGGCGATCCTGAGCGGCATCTCGGTCGAGACGCCGGTGTTGATCACGGCGATGCGGGCGACGCCATGGTCGATGAAGTTGCCGATCAGGTCGGTCAGCACCGCGATGAAGGTGTCGGCGCGCAGGTTCTGGCTGCCCGGATAATTGACGAAGGCCGGGTAGTAGCCGAAGTCGACGACAGGCGCGACCACCACCGGCAAGGCATCGGCGACCCGCTGGCCGAGCTCGCGCGCCAGCAAATAGTCGGTCTTGAGCGGCAGGTGGTGGCCGTGCTCCTTCGAGCGCGCGCCGATCGGGATGACGACCGGCCATCCCGCCTTGAACCGCTCCGCCGCCTCGACCCAGGTCAGGTCTTCGAGCCAGACGCCTTTCATCACAGCCACCGTTCGAAGAAGCGCCGCACGTCCGGGCCCCAGCGGAGCTGCCCGGTGCTTTCCAGCAGGTGGCCTTCATTGTTGTTGATGCCGTGCGCCGGGAAGATCTTGGTCAGGAACTTGCTATTGGTGCTCTTCAAGGAGTCGCCGATCTCGATCGTCGGCCGGATCGAGTAGTCGTTGGCCGCCTGGATGTAGAAGATCGGACAGGTGACCTTGTGCGCGGCCTTGAGCATCAGCTCGCGCAGGCGCGGCGTCCGGTCCCAGTTCATCGCCGCCCCGGCGAACTCGACGGCGCAACGGAACTGGTCGGTCTTGGAGGCGGCCAGCAGCGTGTTGGTGCCGCCGAACGAGGAGCCCATGACGCCGATCCGGCCTGGAATGACCTCCGGCACCGTCTTCAGGTAGGCGAGCGCCGCCAGCACGTCGTTGCTCTCGGCATCCAGGCGCTTCGCGAGCTGGCTGTCATATTCGTCGGTGCCGAAGGGTGCCGGACAGTCCTCGCGCCACGGCGTTCCCGGCGAATTGCCGTAGCCGCGGCGATGCGCGAGGAATGAGGCGATACCCCAGCTCATCAGCCAGGACGCGGTGCCCGGCCGCGAGACGTCGAGCGTGCCCTGGTTGACGCCGCTGCCGTGGTTGAGCAGCACGCAGGGGAACGGCCCCATCCCCGGCGGCACGTAGAAATAGCCCTTGAGCCCGAGGTCGCCGCTGCGGAACGTGTGCTCCGTCGGCACCACCGGGTGGCCGTCCAGCGAGACGTCTCCCCACCAGTCGGGACCGTCGGCATCGCGGGTCTCGACATGACGCTCGAAGCGCTGAATCGCGTCGCGCTGGCGGCCGCGGATCGTCTCGAAGTCCGGGCTCTTGTCACGGGCGGCGAGATCGGCCCGGTGCGCGGCCTCGCCCGGGAAGCTGCATTCCCAGCGCACATCCGGGCCGTCACCGCCCGACTTCACATAGATCGTGCCGGCCGGGAGCCCGAGCGATACGCGGATTCGGCTCGCCTCGCGCCGGATGGCCAGCACGTCGGCGGCGCGGCCGGGCTTGGCGTAGTACTGGGTGCGTTCGACGATCATCTCACCATCATCCTGGAAAGTGGCAGCGGACCCAACGGCCGGGCTCGATCTCGCGGAAGTCGGGCAGCTCGGCACGGCAACGCGTCTCGGCGCGGGGACAGCGGGTGTTGAAGGGACAGCCCGGCGGCGGGTCGAGCGGGCTCGGGATCTCGCCCGGCAGCACGGCGAGCTTGCCGCGGGTCGCGGGATCGGGCTCGGGCACCGCGGCGATCAGCGCCGCGGTGTAGGGATGCAGCGGGCGCTCGAACAGCGCGTCCTCGCCCGCCAGCTCGACCAGCCGGCCGAGATACATCACCGCGATGCGGTGGCTGACATGGCGGACGACGCCGAGATTGTGCGAGATGAACAGCAGCGTCAGGCCGAACTGGCCCTGGATGTCGGCCAGAAGGTTCAGGATCTGCGCCTGGATCGAGACGTCGAGGGCCGACACCGCCTCGTCGCAGACCACCAGCTTCGGCGAGACCGCGAGCGCGCGCGCGATGCCGATACGCTGACGCTGTCCGCCGGAGAAGGCGTGCGGGTAGCGGCTCATGTATTCCGGCGGCAGCCCGACGATGCGCATCAGCTCGGCGACGCGCTGGTCGATCTGGCTCCGCGAGAAACCGAAGTTGCGCAGCGGCTCGCCGACGATGTCGCGCACCATCATGCGCGGGTTCAGCGAGGAATACGGGTCCTGGAACACCACCTGGATGTCGCGCCGCCGGGGGCGCATCTCCGGCTCGGAGAGGCTGGTGATGTCCTGGCCGTCGAAATGGATCGAGCCCGAGCTGGGCGCCAGCAGACGGAGGATCAGGCGGCCGACCGTGGTCTTGCCGCAGCCGCTCTCGCCGACGAACCCCAGGGTCTCGCCCGGCGCTACGGCGAAGGAGACATCGTCGACGGCGCGAAGCTGCGCCCTGGGCCGGCCGAGGAAGTCGGCGCCGATCGGGAAATCCTTGGTCAGGTTCCTGACCTCGAGCAGCGCCGTCATGCCTCGACCTTCCAGCAGCGGGCCTGGCGGCCGTCGGCGAAGCGCCGGAGGATCTGCGGCTCGACCCGGCAACGGTTCTCGGCCTCCGGGCAGCGCGGATGGAAACGGCATCCCGAAGGAAAGCTCGCCGGCGACGGCGTGGTGCCGGCGATGGCCTCCAGTCGTGCCAGTTTCTTCCGCGCCAGCGGGATCGAGCGCATGAGGAGGCGCGTATAGGGGTGCAGCGGGCGCGCGAACAGCTCGCCGACCACGCCCTCCTCCACCACTTGCCCGGCATACATGACCACCACCCGGTCGGCCATCTGGGCGATGACGCCCAAGTCATGGGTGATCATCAGGATCGCAGCACCGGTCTCGTCGCGGAGCGTCCGCATCAAGGCCAGGATCTGCGCCTGGATGGTGACGTCGAGGGCCGTGGTCGGCTCGTCGGCGATCAGGAGCTTGGGATTGCAGGCGAGCGCGATGGCGATCATCACCCGCTGGCGCATGCCGCCCGAAAGCTGGTGCGGAAAGGCGTCGACGCGCTCCTCGGCCGCCGGGATGCCAACCCGCTTCATCAGGTCGATGGCGCGGCGCCTGGCTTCGCTCTCGGAGATGTCGAGGTGCTCGATCAACACCTCCATGATCTGGAAACCGACGCTGTAGACCGGGTTCAGCGAGGTCATCGGCTCCTGGAAGATCATCGCCGCGTGGCGGCCGCGGATCTTCAGCATCGCGGATTCAGGCAACCCGGTCAGATCCTGGCCGGCGAGCGAGATGGTGCCGGCGTCGATCGAGCCCTGCTCGCCCAGCAGGCGGAGGATCGAGAGCGCGGTCACCGACTTGCCGGAGCCGGACTCGCCGACCACGCCCAGGACCTCGCCCTCGCTGATATGCAGCGTGATGCCGTCGAGGACCTTGAGGCGCTTCCTCTCAGGGGTCTGGAAGGAGACGGAGAGATCGGCGATCTCCAGGACCGGGGCCAGGGCCGTCATCGGTCCTTGATCCGGGGGTCGAGGATGTCGCGGAGCCCGTCGCCGAACAGGTTGAAGCCGATGATGGTGAGGCCGAGCGCGGTCGAGGCCGAGAGCGCGAGATAGGGCTCGGTGCGGAGCGAGACGATACCGTCCCGGATCATGCCGCCCCAGGACGGACGCGGCTCCTGCACGCCGATGCCGAGGAAGCTCAAGGTCGCCTCGGCCATGATTATGAAACCGACGCCGATCGAGGCGCGGACGATCAGGGGGGCGACGATGTTCGGCAGGAAATGGCGGATGAGGATGACGAAGGGCGGCGTGCCCGACGCGATGGCGGCGTCGACATAGAGCTCGGTGCGGAGCTGAAGCACCAGCGAGCGCGTGAGGCGTGCGATCCCGGGCCACCACACGACCGAGAGCGAGACGATCACCGTGACGATGCCAGGGCCCATGGCGGAGGCCAGCAGGATGGCGAAGATGATGTCGGGGAAAGCAAAGATGATGTCGACCGTCCGCATGATCGCCGCATCGAGCTTGCCGCCGAAATACCCCGCGACCATGCCAAGCAGGATGCCGACGGTGAGCGTGATGCCGAGCACGGCGAAGGCGACGGTCAGCGACACCTGGGCGCCCACGATCAGGCGGGAGAGGATGTCGCGGCCGAGCGCGTCGGTCCCCAGCAGATGCTCGGACGAGGGATGCGCCCAGGTGAACAGGATGTCGGTCTCGTCGTAGTCGTAGGGTGAGATCAGGCGGGCGAAGATCGCGACCAGCACGACGAAGGTGACGATCACCGATCCGGCGATGGCGTTGCGGTTGCGCCGGAACTTCGGCCAGAAGTCCGATCTCATCGGCGCGACCGCCGGCTCGATCATGCTGACCGTCATCGCGAGCCCAGGCGGATGCGCGGGTCGACGATGCCGTAGAGCAGGTCCACCGCCAGGTTGATCAGGGTGTAGAAGCCGGTGAACAGCAGCACGATCGCCATGGTAACCGGGTAGTCACGGGCGAAGATCGACTGGATCGCCAGCCGGCCGAGGCCAGGAATGTTGAAGACGGTCTCGATCACGAAGGTGCCGGAGAGCAGACCTCCGAAGATGATGCCGATGGTTGTGAGCAGCGGCACCAGCGTGTTGCGGAGCGCGTGGCGGTAGATCACCAGGCGCTCGCGCAGCCCCTTGGCCCGGGCCGTCCGGATGTAGTCCTGCTGCAGAACCTCGAGCATGTAGGTTCGCGACAGCCGCGCGATGTAGGCCGCTGGCGCGATCGCCAGGATGCCGACCGGCAGGATCGCCTGAGAGAAGGTGCCCCAGCCGGCGACCGGCAGCACCGCCAGCTGGATCGAGAAGAGGTAGACGAGATACGCGGCCATGGCGAAGTTGGGGACCGAGATGCCGGCGGTCAGTGCCAGGATCACCCCGGTGTCCGCCAGCGTGTTGCGGCGCAGGGCTGCGAACACACCGACGATCAGGCCGAGCGGCACGGCGACGGCCGTCCCTGCCAGCGCCAGTACCGGGCTGATCTTGAGCCCGTCCCAGATCACGTCGGTCACCTTGACACCGACGAAGCGGTAGCTGAGGCCGAAATCACCCACCGCGAGGCCGTAGACATAGCCGGTGAACTGGGTCCAGAGCGGCTGGTCGAGGCCGTATTCGGCACGGAGCTTGGCCGCCAGAACCACATTGGCCGACTGGTCGCCGAGCATGGTGCCGACCGGGTCGCCCGGCGTCATGTGGTTGGTCGCAAACGTCAGCAGGACCACGGCCATGAGGACCGGGACCAGACCGAGCAGCCGGCGGAGGGCGTAGGAAAGCACGGGGCTAGGCGGACTTTGTATCCCCTCCCCCCGCGCAGCGCGGGGGAGGGTTGGGGTGGGGGGCGACGGCAGATATTTTCGGCGAAGCGAGCGTGGACCTCCACCTCCACCCTACCCTCCCCCGTCGAGGGGGAGGGGTTCCGAGGCGAGGCGGACGGTTCACGAAGCCGGCGCTAGTTGATGGTGATCTTGTTGAAGTCCGAGTACCCGAAC
This sequence comes from Rhizobium sp. Q54, assembly GCA_945871425.1. GTDB lineage: Bacteria > Pseudomonadota > Alphaproteobacteria > SHVZ01 > SHVZ01 > SHVZ01. Next base: position 25,192 of record CAMBVS010000019.1, read on the forward strand.
GGCGTCATGGTCACGTTCTTCACGTTCGGCTTCCTGAGCGCGATGTTGGATAGGATCGGCAGCGGCGCCGTGCCCCACTCGGCCATCAGGATCTTCTCGGCCTCGTTGTAGAGCTTGTAGCGCTCATCCGCGTTCGACACGGTCCGGGCCTTGTCGATCACCTTGTCGAACTCGGCGTTCGACCAGCGCGAGCGGTTGTAGGGGCTCTTCGAGTACCAGACCTGCGAGAGGTAATACATCGCGTCCGGGTATCCGGCGGTCCAGCCCCAGGGGAAGAACGCGACCTCGCCGGCGTTCATCTGCCGGATATGGGTTGCGCGCTCGGCGATCTTCACCGAGACGTCCCAGCCCAGCACCCGCTTGAACTGGTTGGCATAATAGGCGAGCTCGTCCTTCGACGGCTCGGTCGAGACGATCTCGATCGGCGGCAGGCCCTTGCCGCCTGGATACCCGGCCTCGGCGAGCAGCTTCTTGGCCCGCTCGGGGTCATACTTGAGCTCGGGCAGGCCCGGATTGTAGCCGGCGACACCCGGCGTCACCTGGCCGTTCAGCGGCAGCGCGGTCCCGCCCCACAGGCCCTTCATCATCGCCGGGCGGTCGAGCGCCAGCGACACCGCTTCGCGCACCCGCTTGTCCTTGAAAGGCGCATAGAGGTTCTGGTTCATGCCGAGATAGTTGATCTGGGCGCGCGCGGCCTGGACCACCTGATCCTTGTATTTGGGATCGGTGATGATGCGACGGGCGAGCGAGTCGGCGAGCAGAGCGAAGTGCAGCTCGCCGGCCTCGTACATGGAAAGCGCCGTGTCGGCTGCCGGTACGATCAGGAACTGCACGCCGCCGATGGTGGGCGCGCCGCCCCAGTAGTCCTTGTGTGCATCGATCTTGACCTCGACGCCACGCTTCCAGGAGTTGAACTTGAAGGGGCCGGTCCCGGCCGAAACCTTGGTCGCCCAGTCGGCGCCGCTCTCGGCGACCGTGCCGGAGTCCATCAGGTAGAACGGGTAGATCGGGAACAGCACCTCCGGCTCGTTGAACCGAACCTCGATGGTGTGCGAGTCGACGGCGGTGAAGCCGGCGAGCTCGGTCGCCTTGCCGTCCTTCATGTCCTTGGCACCGGCGACCGACGACAGGTAGGCGCTGTTGAGGCCGGCCTTGTTGCCGGGCGTCAGCAGCTGCTCGAAGGTGTACTTGACGTCCTTGGCGGTGAACTCGCGTCCGGAATGCATCTTCACGCCCTTGCGCAGCGTGAAGCGCCAGACTGTGGCGTTGTCGTTCGCCTTCCACTCGGTCGCCAGCGCCGGAACGATCTTGCCCTCGGCGGTATTGGCGCTGAAACCTTCATAGACCTTGTCCATGACGCGGCCGGCGATGATCTCCGAATAGGTGATCGGATCAACCATGGCCGGATCGGCGATGATGTTGGTCTTAAACACCGGCTGCGCCTCGGCCGCCGTCGCCATCGCCGCCAGCATGCCCACCGCGAGCCCTATGCCTCGCCAGCTTCCCCGATACGACATGCCGCGCCTCCCGTTGCCATCGACCGCGTTGGGCCGAACAATACCCCTTGTCGAACACTAAGCGAGCGGTTCCCAGGCTGTCCACACGTAGCGCACCGGACCATGGTAGATTGCGCCGAACGTGATCTCGCGCCGTCGCCCGGGAGAAGGATGATCGCCGTTCGCGCCGACACCTCGCGCCTTGAGCGCATGGCCGGGGACTACCTCGCCCTCAGGCCGGCCAACCTGCCCTTCGACCGGTCCGTGCTGGAGCCGTCGCTGACCGACTTCACCCGGTCGGGCTGGGCCTATTACCCGGTCAAGGACCTGAACCAGCTGGCACTCGCCATCAACCGGGCGCTCGGCGACGTGCGCATGCCGGCGATGCCGGAGGTCGCCTCCCTACAGTCGGCTGCCTTCTGCAACCTGCGTTGCCCGTATTGCCCGACGCACGGCACGGACGAAGCCCACGCCGTTTACCAGGCCAAGTCCTGGACCATGTCGGACGATCTCATCCGGCAGATCGCCCACGACTCCTTCCCCTTCGCCCGGCAGATCTCGCTCTCCGGCGCCGGCGAGAACCTGCTCGCCCGCAACACCGAGGTCGCCGCCGAGCTGGCGCATGCCTACGGCTGCAACCTCTTCATCAACTCGAATGGCACCGTGATCTCCAAGCGACGGCTGCGCCACCTCTGGGGCGCGACCCATCTCCGGATGTCGCTGGACGGCGCCACGCCGGCGACCTTCGAAGCGCTTCGCCGCGGCGCCGACTTCGGCAAGGTGATGCGCAATGTCCGCGTCATGACCCGGGCCGGCGAGCTGCTGCCGCGGTCGCTCCGGCTGCAGATGGCGATCAACTTCTGCTTCTGCGCCAGCAATCTCCGCGACCTGCCGCTGATGGTCGACCTCGCCCGCTTCCTCGGCATCCCCCACATCAACGGCATCGCCGTCGAGACCACGACGCCGTCCCTCCTCGACGAGCCCTACGCGCAATATTCCGGCGCCTATCGCCATCACCTCGACCGCATGACCGAGCGGGCGGCCGCGCTCGGCGTCCGCCTTGCCATGCCGAGCCCGGCCGACGTCGCGCCGGACCCGACGCAACGCCCGACCGGCACGCGCCTCGCGCTCCCCTATCTCGACGACGCCTACTACGCCGGGCTGCCGCCGATCGAGGCCATGGTCGACCTCTCCGACCTGGACGAGGAGGCTCTCGACCTCGCCGAAGATGCGTTGGCGACCGCGCTCGCACGCATGCAAGGGCCCCTCAACCAGGAGGCCGGCGAGGCGGTCAAGCGGGCCGAGGATCTGCGTGCACGGCAGATGGACGAACTCGGCCGCGCCTACACCTCGTTGACGCCAGCGGAGCATACGCGGCTCGGCGGACTCAAGGACTCAGACGCCCTGGTGAAGGACTGCTCCTATCTCCACCGCTTCCTCTACTACTACCCGGACGGAGCGCTGCGTCCGTGCTGCTTTGAGTTCGTGCCCGACGTCGGCAACCTGAAGGCCGGCTCGATCCGCGAGCTGTTCAACGGACCTAAGCTGGCGACGCTGGCGCGCCGCTTCGTCGGCGACGACCCTGACCCGTCCTGCGCGGCCTGCCCGAAATGGAGCCGCGTGCCGGAACAGGCGATCTTCCCGCTCGACCCGTCGCGCCGCGACAAGACCGCGGTCCACGCCGGCTGACGCGGTCTCATCCGCGGGCGCGGATGGCGAACTCCTCCTCGGGCGAACGCACCAGCTGATGGCGGCCGACGAGAGCGAAATAGACGATCCCGAGCACGTACCAGATCGCCGCCCCGACCACGCCTTCCCGGTAGGCCGCGTCCGAAAGCTGGAAACCCAGCGTCACCACGGCGATGATCAGCGTCGCCGCGGCGCCGGGGATGCCGAGCGGGCTGACATAGGGGCGGTGGATGTCGGGAAGCTTCACCCTCAGCAGGATGAAGGACAGCGCCTGCATCAGGTAGGAGATCATGGCGCCGAACACCGCCATATTGAGGAGCGTGCCGCCGATGAAGGCGCCGCCCGTCTCCGCACCCGCCGCATACCAGGTGACCAGCAGGACGGCCAGGCCGAGGAGGCCGCCGGAGACAAGGGCGACATGCGGCGTCTTGCGGGTGCCATGGGTCACCGACAGCGCCGTCGGGAAATAACCGGCCCGCGACAGCGAGTAGATCTGCCGGCCATAGGCGAAGATGATCGTATGGAAGCTGGCGATCAGGCCGACCACGGCGAACACCGACAGGAGCTTGCCGACCTCGTCGCCGTAGATCGTGCGGAAGCCGTCGAGCAGCGGCTCGGCGGAGGCTTTCAGCCCTTCGGCGCCGGGTGCGACGCCGGTGTTGAGGAAGAGCGTCAGGAAGGCACAGGCGACCAGCGTCAGGATGCCGATGATCAGGCCTTTCGGCAGGTGCGCCTCAGGCTCATGCACCTCTTCGGCGGCCAGCGGCAGCTGCTCGATCGCCAGATAGAACCAGACCGCGAAGGGCAGCGCCGCCAGCACTCCCGCCCAACCGAACGGAAGCCACGCGCCGTTGCCGGCCGTCGGCTGGATATTGAGCGCATTGGCGAGGCTGAAATGCGGGATCGCGCTGATCCAGAAGAGCAGGAGCACGCCGAGCGCCGCCAGCGTCACCACCACCGAGACCCGGAACGAGAGCTCGACGCCGACGACGTTGAGGCCGATGAAGACCGCGTAGGCCGCGACCCACCAGAGCGGCTGCATCGCCGGCGGCGTTCCGAAGATCGCCCCCAGATAGGCCGAAAGGAAGAAGACGATCACCGCCGGCGCCAGCACGTATTCCATGTTCTCGGCCAAGCCGGTGACGAAGCCGCCCCAGGGCCCCATGGCGCTCCGTGCGAAGGAATAGGCGCCGCCCGTATGCGGCATCGCCGGCGACATCTCCGCCAGGCTGAAGATCAGCCCGAGATACATGACCGTGATGACCAGGGCGGCGGCGAGCAGCCCGCCGAAACCGCCGGCGGCCAGCCCTAAATTCCAGCCGGAGAAGTCGCCGGAGATGACGGCACCGACGCCGAGCGCCCATAAGGACCAGAAACGGGCATGGCGCTTGAGGCCGCGCTTCTCGAAATAGCCGGCGGCGACCACGGCATAGGTCACGCCCTTCGAGTCCGACATGGCTTTCACTCCTTGCGCACGTGGACGGACGATAACAGCCGCCCTCCGCCATAACGAGGCGGGGCGGCGGCGAGCCTAGCCGCGCTGCGGCGGCCGTCCGGCGAACTGGGGCACACGGCCGCGGACGACGGCGCTGATCGGCACCAGGCGGAAGCCCTTGGATTCGACCTCGTCGAGCCAGATCGCGAGTTCGGCCAAGGTCGCCGCCCGCGGATGGCCGATGGCGATGGCATAGCCTTGCTTCCGCGCCACCCGCTCGGTCTCGATCAGCCGCTTCCTCACCTCGGCCTGGCCTTCATAGTGATCGAGGAAGACGTCGCGCCCGGCATTGGGGAGGCCATGCGCCTGGGCTGAATCCTGGGCCAGCGAGCGCGCCGTCGTGCGCGAGTCGACGAACAGGAGCCCGCGGCGGACCAACTCCTCCATCACCGGCGCCAGCGCATAGGGATCGGAGGTGAACAGGCTGCCCATGTGATTGTTGATGCCGACGATGCCCGGCAAGGCGTCGAGACCGCGGGAAAGCCGGGCTTGGATCTCCGCCGGTCCCTGACGGATCCGCAGCAGATGCGGCTCCGGCTCGGCGAAGGCGCCATGCGGCTCCATCGGGATGTGCAGCATGACCTCGTGGCGGTTGGCACGGGCCGCCCTCGCCTGCCCGGCGAGATCGGAGGCGTAGGGCAGGAACGAGATCGTCAGCGGCCCCTTGAGCCGGATGGCGACGCCGGTATGCGCGCGGTCGACGCCGGCGTCGTCGATGATCACCGCGATCTCCGGGCGGCCGTCCGGCGGCGCCGTCGGCAGCGCATTGGCGATCCAGGCCGGCTCGCCCGAGGTATCGGCTGCCGGCGGAGAGATGCGGACCGGCGGCAGGCTCCGCGGGGCCGGGATCGGCGGCAAGGCCGCCCGGGCCGCGGCGAGCGGCGCCGGGCGCGGCAGGGGCTCGACCGAGGCAGTGGCGGACGCCGACGGGCGAGAGGCGGCCTGCGGCACGACGCTCGGCCAGTTGTAAGGCCCCTGCCCGCTCGGCCGGTATCCCGGCGCCTCGCCGGTCCCCAGAGGGACGGCGAAGGCGCGCGCGATCGCCGCCGGCTCCTCGGTCGTCTCGACATAGAGACCGGGCTGGGGCGCACCGACACTGACGGTGATGGCGACGCTGGCGCCGATCACCGCTGTCGCCAAGCCGGCAATGAGGCCGGGAAGCCGTTGGTTCAGTCGCTTCGCCCTGGCGCGCCAGTCGATGCGGGGCGCACCCGCGCTCGGGCTCGGAAGGGCCTGAGCATGGCGGAAGCGGCGACGGCGGGACTTGCGGGATGACAAGGCTAAAGCGCAGGTTGTTGAGACGAGGGCGCATGTTAGAGATGGCCGGCCGATTCTGCGAGTCCGGTTGCTTTTCCTTCATCCGCGAAAGCCTGCCTGCTATGAACGTCGCCAAGTCTGCAGAGGATCGTCGGACACCATGACCGGGGACATGCCGGACCTCAGGGTGCTGATCGGGCGGGTCGCCGGCGGTCACCGTCTGACCGTGGCCGAGTCCGAAATCGCCTTCGACATCATGATGTCGGGAAACGCGACGCCCTCCCAGATGGGCGGCTTCCTGATGGCGCTCCGTGTCCGCGGCGAGACCGTGGACGAGATCGCCGGCGCCGCCCGCGTCATGCGGGCGAAGTCGCTGAAGGTCGAGGCGCCGCCGGGCGCAATCGACACCTGCGGCACCGGCGGCGACGCGTCCGGCACCTACAACATCTCCACTGCCGCCTCCCTGGTGGTTGCCGCATGCGGCGTGCCCGTCGCCAAGCACGGCAACCGGGCGCTCTCCTCCAAATCCGGCGCCGCCGACGTGCTGACCGCTCTCGGCGTCAATATCGACGCCGACTTGGGCCTCGTCCGCCGCGCCCTGTTCGAAGCCGGCATCGGCTTCCTGATGGCGCCTCGCCACCACGCCGCCACCCGCCATGTCGCGCCGACGCGGGTCGAGCTGGGCACGCGCACCATCTTCAACCTCCTGGGCCCGCTCTCGAACCCGGCCGGCACCAGGCGCCAGCTGGTCGGCGTCTTCGGCAAGGACTGGGTCGAGCCGATGGCGAAGGTGCTCGGTCTGCTCGGCATCGAGAAGGCCTGGGTGGTGCACGGCTCCGACGGCATCGATGAGATCACCACCTCCGGGCCGACCCATGTCGCCGCCCTCGACGGCGGCAAGGTCACCACTTTCGAGGTCACGCCCGAGGAAGCCGGCCTTCCCCGCGCCCAGCCCTCCCAGCTCAAGGGCGGCGATCCCCAGCACAACGCCAAGGCACTGAGAGCGGTCCTCGACGGCGAGAAAGGCCCTTACCGCGACATCGTCCTCCTTAACGCAGGCGCGGCGCTGATTGTCGCCGGCAAGGCCGAGACGCTGAAGGACGGCGCGGCCCTGGCGGCCAAGGCCATCGACGGCGGCGGCGCCAGGGCGACGCTGGCGAAGCTGATCGCCATCACCAACGAGAAGCCGGCATGAGCGACGTGCTGGCCCGCATCTGCGACGACAAGCGCACCCATGTCGCCCGGCAGAAGGCCGTGCGCCCGCTCTCGATCGTCGAGGCGGAGGCGAAGCGGCAGGCGCCGCCGCGCGGCTTCGCCCGCCGGCTGGAGGCGGCCGCGGCTGCGTCCGGCTATGGCCTCATCTGCGAGATCAAGAAGGCGAGCCCGTCGAAGGGGCTGATCCGCCCCGACTTCGACCCGCCGGAGCTCGCCCGCGCCTATCGCCAGGGCGGCGCCACCTGCCTCTCGGTCCTGACCGACACGCTCTACTTCCAGGGCGAGGACGCGCATCTCACCGCCGCGCGCGCCGCCGTCGACCTGCCCGCGATCCGCAAGGACTTCATGGTCGACCTCTACCAGGTGGCCGAAGCCCGGGCGCTGGGCGCCGACTGCATCCTTGTGATCATGGCCGCGGTCGACGACGCTCTCGCCGCCGAACTGGTGGCAGCCGCGACACACTGGGGCATGGATGCGCTGATCGAGGTCCATGACGCGCCAGAACTGGAGCGGGCGCTGAAACTCCAGGCCAAGCTTGTCGGAATAAATAATAGAAATCTCAAGACATTGAAGGTTGATCTTAAAACGACGGTAGAGCTGGGTCCACGGGTGCCCAAGGACCGGCTCCTCGTCGGCGAGAGCGGTATCGGCAGCCACGCCGACATCGACCGGCTGACCGCCGCCGGCGCCCGCGCCTTCCTGATCGGCGAGTCGCTGATGCGGCAGGCGGATGTGGCGGCAGCGACCCGCGCGCTCCTTCCGGAGCCGGCACGCGCCCGGGCGGTGGGTTGATGGCCGGCCTCACCCATTTCGATGCCAAGGGCGACGCCGTCATGGTCGATGTCGCCGCCAAGCCGGTGACCGAACGCGTCGCGATCGCCGGCGGCAGCATCGCCATGAAGCCCGAGACCCTTGCCCGCATCCGCCAGGGTCAGATCGCCAAGGGCGACGTTCTGGCGGTGGCGCGGCTGGCCGGAATCATGGCGGCCAAACGCACCGGCGACCTGATCCCGCTCTGCCATCCGATCGGGCTCGACGCGGTGTCGCTCGACTTTTCCCTCGACGAGGCACGCTCCGCCGTCGACATCACCGCCACCTGCAAGGTGCATGGCCGCACCGGCGTGGAGATGGAGGCGATGTGCGCGGTCAGCGTCGCCGCGCTCACCATCTACGACATGTGCAAGGCGGTCGACCGGGCGATGCGCATCGGCGAGATCCGCCTGCTGCGCAAGAGCGGCGGCAAGTCCGGGGACTTCGCCCAAGCATGATTCCGGTCGACGAGGCGCGCCGGCGTATCCTGGCCGAGCTTCGCGCGGTCGGCATCGAAGAGGTGTCGCTGCTGGAGGCCCAGGGGCGGGTGCTGGCCGACGACGTTCGCGCCCGCCTGACCCAGCCGCCCTGGCCGGTCTCGGCCATGGACGGCTATGCCGTGCGCGCCGCCGATGCCGCCAAGGTTCCGGTGACGCTTCGCATTGCCGGCGCCGTGCCCGCCGGCTCTTCCTATGCCGGAACCGTCGGTGCCGGAGAGGCCGTCCGCATTTTCACCGGCGCGCCCCTCCCCGACGGGGCCGACGCCATCATCATCCAGGAAGATACGACCGCCGCCGACGGCAAGGTGACGGTCAAGGAAGCCGGCCAGATCGGCCGTCACATCCGCGTCGCCGGCCTCGACTTCAAGGCAGGCGATGTCGGCATCTCCGCTGGCCGCAGACTCACCGCCCGCGACGTCGGTCTCGCCGCGGCGATGAACGTCCCCTGGCTCCGCGTCCGCCGTCGTCCGCGCATCGCGTTGCTCGCAACCGGCGACGAGATCGCGCGGCCCGGCGATCCTGTCGGCCCGAACCAGATCGTCAGCTCCAATACCTACGCGCTGGCCGCCGTCGTCCGCGCGTTGGGCGCCGAGCCGGTGCTTCTCGGCATCGCTAAGGACACGGTCGAGGACACGCTGGCCAAGGTCGAAGGCGCCCGCGGCGCCGACCTGCTGGTGACCACCGGCGGCGCCTCGGTCGGCGACCACGACCTGGTGCAGAAGGCGCTGGCGACCCGCGGGCTTGCCGTCGACTTCTGGAAGATCGCCATGCGGCCGGGAAAGCCCTTGATGTGGGGCCGCCTCGGCGAGCTTCCGGTGCTGGGCCTGCCGGGCAACCCGGTCTCCAGCCTCGTCTGCGCCCTTGTGTTTCTGAAGCCGGCGATCGAGAGCCTGGCAGGCCTCGATCCCGAGGCGGCCGCGCTCGTCGATGCCCGCCTCGGGCGGGATCTCGCGGCGAACGACCAGCGCCAGGACTATCTCAGGGCCAGGCTGGCGCGCGGACCCGACGGCGTTCCCGTCGCCACACCCTTCGCCAAGCAGGATTCCTCCATGCTGTCGCTGCTGGCCCAGTCCGACGGACTGATCGTGCGCCCCGCGCATGATCCGGCACGCAAAGCCGGCGAAAGCGTGCGCGTTCTCTCCTTCGCGCTGGCAATTCCGGTGATTTGATCCACAGCGACGCTTGACAGCCCCCGTGAACCAAACTAGAACATGCGTGGACGTTGCGCTTTTGTTCTAGATATTGTGGTCGAGACGCGGGGGGCTACAAATGCTGACGAAGAAGCAGTTCGAGCTGTTGACCTTCATCAATCGAAGGCTGTCGGAGAGCGGAGTTTCTCCCTCATTCGAAGAGATGAAGGAGGCTCTCAGCCTCAAGTCGAAATCGGGCATCCACCGCCTGATCACCGGCCTGGAAGAACGCGGCTTCATCAAACGCCTCGCCCATCGCGCCCGCGCCCTCGAGGTGACCCGCCTGCCCGAGCAGGCCTCCCTCCCCGAGCACCGCCCCGCCGCGCCTCAGCGCGGCTTCGCGCCCAACGTCATTCCCGGCAACTTCGGCGCGGTACTGTCCGGCGCCGAGACCCGCCCGGAGGTCGCCAACGTCTCGCTTCCGCTCTACGGCAAGATCGCCGCGGGCACGCCGATCGAGGCGCTGCGCGAGTCATCCAGCTTCGTCGACGTCCCTGCCAGCCTGCTCGGCGGCGGCGAGCACTACGCGCTGACCGTCGCCGGCGACTCCATGGTCGATGCCGGCATCCAGGACGGCGACACCGTGGTCGTCCATCGCTGCGAGACGGCCGAGAACGGCTCGATCGTGGTGGCGCTCGTCGACGACAACGAGGTGACCCTGAAGCGGCTCCGCCGCAAGGGCGCCTCGATCGCGCTCGAGCCGGCCAACAAGGCCTACGAAACGCGGATTTTCGGACCCGACCGGGTCAAGGTCCAGGGCCGCCTCATCGCGCTGATGCGCCGCTACTAAGCGCGTCGTTCCGCATCACCGGCGAGACGCGGGCGGCGACGCCCGAAGGAGCCTCCATGTCGACAGCGCTCCTCGTCATCGACGTCCAGCAAGGCATGTTGCTGAATCCACTCCGCCCCTATCGCCCGGAGGAACTCCTAGCGCGCCTGCGCGCACTGCAGGACTGCGCGCGCGCCGAGGGGAGTCCCGTTATCCACGTTCAGCACGCCGGCGGTGAGGGCGAGCCTCTGTCGCGGGGAACGTCCGGATTCGCCATCCATCCGGTCGTGGCACCGAAGCCGGGCGAAGAGGTGGTGGTGAAGGATCGCTGCGATGCGTTTCTCGGCACCGGGCTCGATGCACGGCTGCGAGCGCTCGGCATCGGACGGCTGGTGATCGCAGGCATGCAGACCGAGTACTGCATCGACACCACGACCCGCGCCGCCTTCGCGCATGGCTACAAGGTGGCACTCGCCTCGGACGCGCATTCGACCTTCGACTCGAGCGTCCTCAAGGCGCCGGAGATCATCGCCCACCACAACGTCGTGCTCCACGATTTCGCCCAAGTCATCGACTCCGCGGCCGTCAAATTCTGAGGCCACGGAACGGTCACCCCGGGGGCTGTTCGGAACTAACGGCGACAGCGCGTCTTAACTGACCGGGCCATCCGCAGGATGGCCCGGTTGAAAGGACGCCGCCATGAAGCTGCGAACTCTTTCCGTCGCGCTCGTCGCCCTGATCCTCGGCACGACCATGATCCCGGTCGAGGCGCTGGCGGATCCACCGTCCTGGGCACCCGCCCATGGATGGCGCAAGCAGAAGAACGTCGACAAACATGAGCAGCGGGCGCTCGGCCGCTAGGCACCCTCACGGCCCGGCGCGGTTACCGCGTCCGGGCGCGCCGGCCACCCAGGGCCGCTGGCCCCGGCTGCCGCGGACGGTCTCGACCTCGACGCGGTTGCCGTCGAAACGCAAGGCGTGCGTGCCGTCGGCGCGCAAGTCGATCACGTCGATGACCAGCCGCGGCGCCTGGCAATACCGCGCCGGCAGGGTCGCGACTACGACGATCCCTTCGCGCAGGCACGCCAGCCGCCGCTCGTTCGGCGTCCTCACCAGCACGACCTCGACCGGCCCATAGGCACGGCTGCATCCGGCATCGCCGCAGCGCCAGAGCGCCGCCCAGTCGGCAGTCGCATCCTGACCCTGGCGCCTGAGCCAGGTGTCCGTCATGAATCCGGCGCGCCGTCGCGACAGCGCCAGGTCGCCGTCCTCGCCGCGAGCGCCGATCAGCTTGCCGTCGGTGGAGATCAGAAAGTCGGGCGGCCGCGACATGGCCGCAATGGCGAGGCCGGCGACGATACCGGCGACGCCGAGCCAGCGGATGCGTCCCTGCCAGAGGCAGAGCCAGAGTCCTCCGAACGCCATCGCCAGCAGCGCCGCCAGCGGCATTTCAGGCAGCATGATGACCGCGCCCGGAAGCGCCGCGGTCCAGCGAGAGATCCAGAGGATCGCCTCGATGCCCCAGCCCATCGGCGCGAGCGCCCAGCCGTCGGCGCCGAGCGGCATCAGCAGCAAGGCGATCATGCCCCAAGGCATGACCCAGAGCTCGGCGACCGGGATCGCCAGCAGGTTGGCGACCAGGCTGTAGAGCGGCAGGCGATTGAAGTGGAAGATGATGAACGGCGCGGTCGCCAGCGTGGCGACGATCGAGGCCAGAGACAACCCGCCCAGGTGCAGGAGCCCGCGGCGGACGACGCCTGAATCGGCACGCAGCGCCGCCAGCCGCTCGCCGGTCGACGCGAAGACCGCGATCAGCACCACCACCGCGGCGAAGGACATCTGGAAGCTGGCACCTACCAGGCTCTCGGGCGCCACCACCAGCACAGCCGCCGCCGCCCAGGCGATGGTACGCATGGAGATCGCCTGACGGTCGATCAGCACCGCCAGAAGCACGATCGCCACCATGAGGAAGGAGCGCTGGGTCGGCGGCGACGCACCGGAGAGCTGGAGGTAGAGGAAGCCGACGATCAGCGCGACGACAGCGGCGATCTTCTTGGTCGGCCAGCGCAGCGCCAGAGGCTCGACGAGCGCGAGGCCGCCGCGGATGACGAAGAACACCAGGCCCACGACCAGGCTCATGTGCAGGCCGGAGATGGAGAGGAGATGCGCGAGGCCGGAGTCGCGGATCGCCTGCATGTCGTTGGCCGGGATGGGTCCCTGCTCGCCGGTCACCAGCGAGGCCGCGACCGCACCGACCGCGCCCGGCAGCGCCGCCATCAGGCGCTCGGTGACCTTCTTCCTGACCTCGGCGATCCACAGGCGGACGGACTCGACGGGTCCTGACGGAGGGTCGGCGCGCAGCACGCTGACGGGGCCTGTGGCGAAGCCGGTCGCCCCCAGCCGCTCGAAGAAGGCCTGGCGCTGGAAGTCGAAGGCGCCGGGCTGCGCCGGCTCCGGCGGCGGCCGGAGGATGGCGGTGACGCGGACGCGCGATCCGATGGCGATCTCCGGACGGGCGCCGCGAAGCGAGATGCGGGCCCGCTCCGGCGTGCGCTGCGGCGCCAGACGCGGGATCGCGAGGCGATCGAGGGTGAGGCGGATGGAACCGTCGCGATGGTCGAGCTCGACCACCCGCCCTTCGACGCCGACCGGGCCGAGCGAGCGGTCGAGCATCGGCGCGCTTACGGCCCTGCTCCGCATCTCGCCCAGCGCGAACCCGAGCGTCAGCGCCAGGAAGACGGCGGCGACGACACCGGCGAGGCGTCCATGCAACCCGGCGGTCGCCGCCAGCCCGGCGACGGCCAGCGCCAGCCCGAGCCACAGCGGCGGCTCGACCGGCAGCACGAAGTAGAGGCCGACGCCGGACGCGAGGGCGACCGGAAGCCAGAGCGCCCAACGCTCGCGCTCGGCCAGCAGCGCCGCTGCGAAACCGGCGCCGAGCGCGGCCGGGCGGATCGCGGCGAGCGCGGCTGCCGCCCTCACTGGCCCGGCCCCGGCAATGTGCTAAAAGGCGCCATCTCAAGAGCATCAGACACGAGACCATGACCGTCGTCACGCGCTTCGCCCCCTCGCCGACCGGCTACCTCCACATCGGCGGGGCCCGCACTGCCCTGTTCAACTGGCTTTACACCCGCCGTCTCGGCGGCACGTTCCGGCTCAGGATCGAGGACACCGACCGGGCAAGGTCGACCGACGACGCGATCAAGCTGATCATCGAAGGGCTCAAGTGGCTCGGCCTCGACTGGGACGGCGAGGTCGTCATGCAGTTCGCCCGCGCCCAGCGCCACGCCGAGGTCGCCCGCCAGCTGCTCGCCGAGGGCAAGGCCTACCACTGCTACTGCACCGCCGAGGAGCTGGAGGAAATGCGGGCCAAGGCTCGGGCCGAAGGCAAGCCGATGCGCTATGACGGGCGCTGGCGCAACCGCGACCCCAAGGACGGGGTCCCCAACGTGCCGCCGGTGATCCGGCTGAAGGCGCCGCAGACCGGCGAGACCGTGATCGACGACCTGGTCCAGGGCCGCGTCATCGTCGCCAACGACGTGCTCGACGACATGGTGCTGCTCCGCGGCGACGGCACGCCGACCTACATGCTGTCGGTGGTGGTCGACGACCACGACATGGACATCACCTACGTCATCCGCGGCGACGACCACCTCAACAACGCGTTCCGCCAGTACCAGCTCTACCAAGCCTGCGGCTGGAAGGTGCCGCTGTTCGCCCATGTGCCGCTGATCCACGGCCCCGACGGCGCCAAGCTGTCGAAGCGCCACGGCGCTCTCGGCCTCGAGGCCTATCGCGACATGGGCTACCTGCCGGAGACCATGCGCAACTACCTCCTTCGCCTGGGCTGGGGCCATGGCGACGACGAGATCATCTCGACCGACCAGGCGATCCAGTGGTTCGACATCAAGGATGTCGGACGCAACGCCGCGCGCCTGGACATGGCGAAGCTCGACAACCTGAACGGCCACTACATCCGCGAGGCCGACAATGCGCGGCTGACCACCCTGGTCGCCGGGCGGCTGAAGGACGTCGACCCGGCCGGCCTCGCCCGCGTCGAGCGCGGCATGAACGGTCTGAAGCAACGGGCGAAAACGATCATCGAGCTGGCCGAGAACGCCCGTTTCTATACGGCGAAGCGTCCGATTCCGATCTCGGCGAAGGCCCAGGCGCTCCTGACCGCGGATGGGAAGGCGCTGCTGGCCGGGGTGCAGCCGGCGCTGGCAGCGACCGACTTCTCCGAACCCGCCTTGGAAGACGCCGTCAGGCAGTTCGTCGAGGGGTTCAAGGTCAAGCTCGGCCAAGTGGCGCAGCCGCTCCGCGCCGCGCTTGCCGGCGAGACCACCTCACCCGGGATTTTCGAGGTAATGGCGGTCCTCGGCCGGGAGGAGGCTCTCGGCCGCATCGCCGACGCCGCTGGTCAGGCATAAGCCGGCGTTTCCGCAGCGCAGCAAACCGCTTGGCAGCGTGCCGGGTGTATGTTTCTCTTACGATATTCCATTCTTGAGGACATCGCCATGACCGCAGCCAAGCCCGCCGGCTCGAACAAGATCGCAACGTTGACCGGCCCCGACGGCAAGGTCACGCAGCTTCCGATCATCGACGGCTCGGTCGGCCCGAGCGTCATCGACGTCCGCAAGCTCTACAACGACACCGGCTACTTCACCTACGACCCGGGCTACACCTCGACCGGCAGCTGCGAATCCAAGATCACCTACATCGACGGCGACCAGGGCATCCTGCTGCATCGCGGCTATGCCATCGACGAGCTGGCCGAGAAGGGCGATTTCCTCGAGGTCGCCTACCTGATCCTGAACGGCGAGCTGCCGACCGCCGACCAGAAGGCCGGCTTCGTTCAGAACGTGACCTATCACACGATGGTCCATGAGCAGATGACGCAGTTCTGGCGGGGCTTCCGCCGCGACGCGCATCCGATGGCGGTGATGTGCGGCGTCGTCGGCGCGATGGCGGCGTTCTATCACGACTCCACCGACATCACCGATCCGCGCCAGCGCGAGATCGCCTCGTACCGGCTGATCGCCAAGATGCCGACGATCGCCGCCATGGCCTACAAGTACTCGGTCGGCCAGCCGTTCATGTACCCGCAGAACAAGCTGAGCTACGCCGAGAACTTCCTGTACATGATGTTCGGGATTCCCTGTGAGGACTACAAGATGAGCCCGGTCCTGGGCAAGGCCATGGACCGCATCTTCATCCTGCATGCCGACCACGAGCAGAACGCCTCGACCTCGACCGTCCGGCTGGCGGGATCCTCCGGCGCCAACCCGTTCGCCTGCATCGCCGCCGGCATCGCCTCCCTCTGGGGCCCGGCGCATGGCGGCGCCAACGAGGCGGTGCTCGAGATGCTGGCCGAGATCGGCTCGAAGGACAAGGTCGGCGAGGCGGTGAAGCGTGCCAAGAACAAGGACGACAACTTCCGCCTGATGGGCTTCGGCCATCGCGTCTACAAGAACTTCGACCCGCGCGCCAAGATCATGCAGAAGACCTGCCACGAGGTCCTGGGCGAGCTCGGCATCAAGGATCCGCTTCTCGACGTCGCGATGGAGCTGGAGAAGGTGGCGCTGCAGGACGACTACTTCGTCCAGCGGAAGCTCTATCCGAACGTCGACTTCTATTCGGGCATCATCCTGAAGGCGATGGGCATCCCGACATCGATGTTCACCGCGATCTTCGCCCTCGCCCGCACCGTCGGCTGGGTCGCCCAGTGGCGCGAGATGATCGAGGACCCGCAGCAGAAGATCGGCCGGCCGCGCCAGCTCTACACCGGCGCCGCCAAGCGCACCTACGTCCCGGTAGAGAAGCGCCGTTGAGCGGCTGGGCGAGACGCCAGGCCGGGCGGCGCGACCCGCATCGGGTCCTTCCACACCGGCGTGCCTCGGCCTATGCCGGGGGCGCGCCGACGGTGGTCGCCGCCAACGACAATTCCGCCCCACCGGCAGCCCGGTCGTGGGCCGCGTGGGTCCTTCCCTTCGGCGTCGTAGCCGCTGCCGTCCTCGTTCTCGCGCTGACATGAACGCCGTCGTCGTCCGTCCGGCCCGCCGGCGCGACGCCGCGGTGCTGGTCGAGATGATGCGCGGCCTCAATCGGGAGATCCGGGCCCTCGGCCACAAGGTCGAGGACCGGATCACCAAGGAGATCCTGCTCGCGGACGGCCTCAAGCGGGATGGCTGGATCAATGTGCTGATCGCCGAGATCGACGACGCCCCCGCCGGCTATGCCGCCTGGTATCGCGGCTACGACGTCGAGGAGGCCGTGCGCCAGCTCCGGATGGCCGATCTCTACGTATCGCCCGCCGCTCGGCGCCGCGGCGTGGCACAGGCGCTGGTCGCGGCCCTGGTGGCGCTCGGCCGCGAGCTCGGCGTCGGCGAGATCGTCTGGAACGTCGAGCCGGAGAACGCCCCTGCCCTCGCCTTCTACGAGCGCATCGGCGCCTGCGCCTGGACCCGCAACCGCATCATGTACCTTAAGCTCGACGAGTACCGGCCATGAGCCGGGTCCTGGTCCGCGCCATGCGGCGCGCCGACGTGCCCGCCGTCGTCATGATGATGCGAGAGCTGATCCGGCACATCCAGGCGTACGGCGAGCCGGCGCCGGGCCGCATCACCGCAGCCAAGGTGCTGAAGAACGGCTTCGGCCGCGACCGCTGGTTCGGCGTGTTAGTCGCCACTGTCGACGGCCGGCCCGCCGGCTATGCGCTGCATCATCGGGGATACGAGATCGACGATGCCGCCCGCGTCCTCTACCTCTCCGACCTCTACGTGGCGCCGGAGGCCCGCCGGCTCGGCGTCGGCCGTGCCCTGATGGCGGCGATGGCGAGAGAGTGCAGGCGGGCCGGCGCGCTCGAGATCCTCTGGCGCGTGCATTCCGGCAATCGCGGCGCCCGCGCCTTCTACGGCTCGCTCGGCGCCAAGGACTGGCGCCTCGGCAGCACCATGTGGTGGCCGAAGGAGGAAATCGCGCGCGCCGCTACATCCCGGACTCGCGCTTCAAAAAGGCGATGATGTCGGCGCGGTCGGCAACCTCGCCGACGCGAAAGCCCATGCGGGCGCCGGCGATGAAGGCCTGCGGGTTGGTGAGCCAGCGATCCAGCGTCGTCTCGTTCCAGACGACGCTCGAATTGCCGACGCCGGTCGAGTAGCGGAAGTCGGCGACCGCGCCGGCCTTGCGGCCGAAGACGCCGCGATGCTTCGGCCCGACGCGGTTGGCGTCGAGAGAGTGGCAGCCGGTGCAGCGCTGCTCCCAGAGCTCGGCGCCGCGATCGGCGTCGGCCGCGTGAGCGAGCGGGACCATGGCGACGAGCACCGTCGCGAGAGTCGAAAATCGCATGAGTGAACCCTACAAAGAAGTGTGGGCGGCAGCGACCACCGGCGCCGCCGCCCACGATCCGCCGCCATCAGGGGGCGTCAGGCGGCGAAGCTGAGTGCCTTGGCCGGCAGGTTCTGCTTGAGGACACCGGCAAGCGCGGTCCAATGCATAGTCTCGTCGGCGGCGAGGCGGCCGGCGATCTTGGCGAGCTCGGCGTCCTTGAAGGACGGGATCACGCCGAGATAGGCATTCGCCGCCCCGCGCTCCAGGCGCGCCGCCAGCATCAGCACGTCGCCCTGGCTCTTGATCGCGCCGGCGTTCAGAGCGGTCGCGTACTCGCCCATGCCCTTGGCGTCGACCGGCATGCCGCCGAGCTTCCGGACCGTCGCGGCCAGCGCGTCGCGGTGCTCCTTGTGGTGGGCCTGGAACAGCACAGCGACGTCAAGGACGGGCTTGTCTAGCAGCTTGGATTCGGCACCGAGCTGGTAGGCCGCGATCGCCTCGTGCTCGAGGCCGAGCGCGACATTCAGGATGGCGACGTCGTTCGCCGCGGTGTTGGACGACGACGCCATGCCGCCGGCGCAGCCGGCGAGAAGAGCGACGGCACCGGCGGACAGAACCGCCTGTCCGCTGCCGCCGAGAAGCCGGCGACGGCTCACAGCCTGATTGATCGACGAGGGCAGAATGATCGTATTCGACATAAGTCCTCTCCCGATGTTTACCGGCAACGGCCGCCCCCGCCGTCATCAGCTTCATCGGGTCTACGAGAGGAACTCTTCGAGCAGATCAACCGAACGGCGTCACGAACGCGTGAAACGGATGGATGGCGGGCCGCCCTTCCCGGCCCTAGACTTCCAGCCGATGGAGTGGCGGTGAACGGCTTGGATTCCTCGACCGGCTCGACGGGAAGGAGCGCTCGCGATCTCTTCCCGGAGATCGCCGGGGAGCTCAGTCATACGAAAGGCCTCGATGTCGTCCTGCAGCGAGCCGCGCCCTTGACATGAGCGACCACAGCGCCAGAACGGGCAGCGCCGGCCGGGTATTCTGGATTACGGGCCTCTCCGGTGCCGGCAAGACCATGCTTGCGGGCCATCTCCTGATTCGCCTCGCGGCGGCCGGCCTCAGGCCACTGCTGCTCGACGGCGACGTGCTTCGCGAGGTCTTCGGCGGGAGCGCCGGGCATGGGCTGGAGGAGCGTCGGCGCCTTGCCTTCAACTATGCGCGCCTTTGCCGGGAGCTGTCGCGTCAGGGCGCCACCGTGGTCTGCGCCACGATCTCGATGTTCGAGGCGGTTCGCGAATGGAATCGTGCCAACATCCCCTGCTACACGGAGATATACCTGCGCGCGACCATGGCCGAGCTGGTGGCGCAGGACGACAAAGGTCTCTATCGCCGGGCCCTGGCCGGAGAGATTCGCGATGTCGTCGGGATCGATATCGAGGCGGAAGAACCGCGCAATGCCGATATGGTATTCGATCGGGCCCAGGGCCTGTCCCCGGACGAAATCGCCCTCCGCGTGATAGAATATGTCGGACTCCAGGTGAACTCATGAAGGTCGATCGGGGCATGACCGCATCGACCTGAGGCCCGAAGTGCAAGCGATGTCCCAACCCGCCCTGACCCACGGCGACTTCACCGGTCTTGCCTCCGACTACTCCAAGTATCGCCCGGCCTATTCCGGGAGCGTCCTGACGGCGCTCCTGGCGCTGGTCGGCAAGCCGCTGGACGAGATCGACGCCGTCGACGTCGGCGCCGGCACCGGCATCTGGACGCGGATGCTGGCCGATCGCGGCCTGTGCTCGGTAGTCGCGGTCGAGCCGAACGACGACATGCGCGGGCACGGGGTCCGCGACAGCGGCAGCCTCGGCATCCGCTGGCACAAGGGCAGCGGCGAAGAGACCGGCCTGGCGGATGCGAGCTGCGACTTCCTGTCGATGGCGTCGTCCTTCCACTGGGTGGACTTCGACCAGGGCACACGCGAGTTCCATCGCGTGCTGCGTCCAGGAGGAAGGTTCGTCGCGTTGTGGAATCCCCGCCACCTCGACGACAGCCCGGAGCTCCTGGACATCGAGAGCCATCTGAAGACGCTCAACCCTGATATGCGCCGCGTCTCCTCCGGACGCTCCGGAATCACGGAACGGCTGACCGAGCGGCTGTGGGCCAGCCCCTATTTCGAGGACGTCGTCTATCTCGAGGGGCGGCAGCACCGGACCATGTCGATCGAGCAGTATCTCGGCGTCTGGCGTTCGGTCAACGACCTGCAGGTCCAGCTCGGGCCGGAGAAGTTCTCGCGCTTTCTCGACTACATCCGCGATCGCCTGCGAGGGCGCGAGTCGATCGAAACCGCCAATCTGACGCGCGCATGGTCAGCACGAAGGACGTAAGGCGGCCGATGCAGAAAGGATCGAGCAGGCCGGGGATCGCCCTCGGCACCAAGGCCGTGACGCTGTCGCGTCTCGCCCCCGTCATCCGCTCTGCGCGGATCTTGCCGCTCCGGTATTTCAGCGTCGCCGACTGGTGTGCCGATTCCAGCGCCGTACTTGCCGGCCTCGCCTCGGAGCACTGGTCCGAGAAACCCATGATCGTGCGCAGCAGCGCACGAGACGAAGACTCCGGCCACTCTTCCGAGGCCGGCCGCTACCTCTCCGTCGCCGATGTCTCCGGCGTGGCGGCTCTCACCGAGGCCATTGGCCGCGTGATCCAGTCCTACGGCAGCGCGGAGCCGGAGGATCAGGTGCTGGTGCAGCCGATGCTCGGACGTATCGACATCAGCGGTGTTGCGTTCACCCGCGATCCCAATACCGGCAGCCCCTATCTCGTCATCAACTATGACGATCGCGGCGATCCGACTGCGGTCACCGGCGGCCGAACCGATCGATTGCAGACGTTCGTTTTCTGGAAGCACGGGAATGGCCCTTGCCCGGCCGAACTGGCACCGGTTGTGACCATGCTGAAGGAGCTCGAGGATCTGCTAGGCACGGACTCCCTCGACGTCGAGTTCGCCACCGACAAGGAAGGCGTCGTCCTGCTGCAAGCCCGGCCGCTACTGACCGGGGCGAGACAGGCGATCAAGCTGGAGACGCAGAAGCGGGCAATCCGGGCCATTTCCGAGCGGATCGCGAAGGGCGTGCGTCCCCATCCCTATCTCTCCGGCGATCGCACCTTGTACGGCGTGATGCCGGACTGGAATCCGGCCGAGATCATCGGCCTCAGACCGCGGCCACTTGCGCTCTCGCTCTACCGCGACCTCGTCACCGATTCGATCTGGGCCTATCAGCGCGACAATTACGGCTACCGCAATCTTCGCAGCTTTCCCTTGATGGTGCATTTCGAGGGGCTGCCGTATATCGACGTCCGCATCAGCATGAACTCGTTCGTGCCCCGCGACCTGGATGAGGGCATCGCCAGCCGGCTGGTGAACTACTATCTCGACCGCCTGGCGTCAGCACCGGAACTGCACGACAAGGTCGAGTTCGAGATCGTCTTCTCCTGCTATACGTTCGATCTGCCGAAACGCCTGGAGCAACTCGGCCAGCACGGCTTCTCCGCAGACGATCGCAAGGCGATCACAGACAGCCTCAAACGACTGACCGAGCGGATCATCCACCGCGATCAGGGTCTCTGGGTCCAGGACAGCCGCAAGGTCCGCCTGCTCGAGGGGCGCCGCCAGCGCATCATGGACGCCGAACTCGATACGGTCGCGCGCATCTACTGGCTGCTTGAGGACTGCAAACGCTACGGCACCCTGCCCTTCGCCGGCCTTGCGCGCGCCGGCTTCATCGCCGTCCAGATCCTGAATTCGCTCGTCGCCATCGGTTTGCTGACCCACGCCGAATACGGACGCTTCATGCTCGGCCTGAAGACGGTCGGGAGCCGTTTGACTCGGGACTTCCGGCGCCTGGACCGGGCGGCGTTTCTCGCCGAATACGGTCACCTGCGGCCGGGGACCTACGACATCCTCTCCCCACGCTACGACGAAGCACCGGATCTCTACTTCGACTGGTCCGCTCCGCGGCCGAGCGAGACACCAGAGGGCGAGCGATTTTCCTTGTCGCTGGGGCAGATGCGGGGGATCGAGCGCCACCTGGCGGAAGTCGGGATCGAGACCAGCGTCATCAACCTCTTCGACTTCCTCGAGACCGCGATCGAGGAGCGCGAATACGCCAAGTTCTCGTTCTCGCGAAGTCTCAGCGACGCGCTCGTGCTGCTCCGCGAGCTCGGCGACGCGCATGGATTCTCGGCCGACGAAATGTCCTACGCCAATATCGGCATCATGCACGAGGTCATGGCGTCGAGCGCCGACGCGGCGGAGCTCCTGGGGGCATCGATCGAACGTGGACGCGAACGCCATGCGGTGACCCGGAGCCTGTCGCTTCCACCCCTGATCGCGGCGCCTGAGGACGTCCTCTCCTTCCATCTGCAGTCGACCCAGCCGAATTTCATCGGGCAAGAGTCGGTTCGCGCGCCGGTCAAGAGCTGCCAGGACCCGGAGTCCATGCGTGGCGCCATCGTCGCCATCCCCAGTGCCGACCCAGGCTTCGATTGGATATTCACCCGCGGCATCGCCGGTTTCATCACCGCTTATGGCGGGGTCAATTCCCACATGGCGATCCGCGCCAACGAGCTCGGCCTGCCGGCGGTCATCGGCGCCGGAGAAGAGATGTTCCGACGTTGGTCGACGGCGCGGATGCTGTTCATCGACTGCGGCAATCACCGTGTGGAAGTGCTCAGCTGAGATGCATCTGGTCGCCGTCACGCAGAGGGTCGACATCGTCCCGCGGCGAGGAGAGCGGCGCGATGCCCTCGATCAGAGCTGGACCAGGCTCCTGGCTGCCTGCGGCCTGGTAGCCATGCCGATGCCGAACCGCCCGGCGACCGCGGCGGCGATGCTCGAAGCCAACGGCATGACCGGCCTGTTGCTGACTGGTGGCAACGACCTCTCGCATTACGGCGGTGACGCACCAGAACGCGACGAGACCGAACACCTGTTGCTGCGTCTGGCGCGCGAGCGCCATCTGCCGGTCCTCGGCGTGTGCCGCGGCATGCAGGTGATCCAGGATGCCTTCGGCGTGCCACTGGTAACCGTCTCCGGTCACGTCGCCAAACGTCATCGCGTCGAGGGGGTGCTGCCGACGGCCGAGGTCAACAGTTTCCACGGCTATGGAACCCTTGAGAGCGTCGACGAGCTGGAGGTAATGGGACGGGCTCCCGACGGCGTCGTCGAAGCGATCCGTCATCGCGCCGAACCCATCCTCGGGCAGATGTGGCATCCCGAGCGGGAGTCACCCTATGCCGCCGCCGATCTCGCGCGCATCCGCCGCCATTTCGGAGGGACGCCGTGAATGCCGTGATCCTGGCCGCCGGACGCGGCAGCCGATTGGGCGATCTGACGGAGGATCGGCCGAAGTGCCTGGTCGAGCTGGGCGGCCGCCCCCTCATCGACTGGCAGACGGAGGCACTGACACGAGCCGGCATCGGCGAGATCGGGATCGTGCGGGGATATCGCGGCGACAGGCTCTCGGGCTACGGCGACCGCCGGTTTGACAATCCGCGTTGGGCGGAGACGAACATGGTCGCCTCGCTGCTCGCCGCGGAGGAGTGGCTGTCCGAGGCGCCCGTTGTCGTCAGCTATGCGGACATCGTCTATGGCCCTGCCACGGTGCGGGCGCTCGTGGCCGCACCCTCGGCACCGATCACCATCAGCTACGACGAGGATTGGCTCTGGCTGTGGCGTCAGCGCTTTCCCGACCCGCTCAGCGATGCAGAGAGCTTCCGCATGGACGGAGACCGCATCACCGACATCGGTCGGCGCGCCAGCGACCTTCGGGAGATCGAGGGCCAGTACATGGGGCTGCTCCGCTTCGAGCCCGATGGCTGGCAGGCCGTGCGGGATCTGGTGAACGGAATGGGGACGAACGAGGTCGATCGGCTCGACATGACGTCGCTGCTTCGGTGCCTCATCGACCGGGGTATCGGAGTTCGGGGCGTCGCCGCGATCGGCCGCTGGGGGGAAGTCGACAGTGTAAGCGATCTCAGGCTTTATGAGACCCTGATTACCCGCAAGGAGTTCGCGCTGGCATGACGCCGCGCCAAGAAGAACGGCTCAAGAAGCATCCCCGTCCGGCGGGTACCCCAACGCCCTAAGCTCGCGGCCGTAGAGCACTTCGCACTTTCGCGCGAGATCCTTGCTGAAGTGCTTCTTCCACTCACCGCTCACCCCTTTCCTGAACATGTATTGGGATCGAATGATCTCGCCATCGTCGCCCCGCTTGCGCCCTGTCACCCTCTCGAAGCTGTGCTTCTCGATGACGGCGGCAATCTCGACAGGAGACAGCGGCTTACCGGCCAGCGCCGGGTCGACCGCGGTGTAGTCGATATGGGGAAGTATCCGGTCGATAAGGCCCGCAGTGTCCTGCTTCATCTGCTCGAACGTGATGACCAGGCAGCCGGAATCGACCCATTGCCTCGCCTCCCTGACCTGTACTGGCAGGAGGACAAGGACCAGCATCTCAAGTATGGCATCGAACGTCCGGTCGGCGGCAAAACCTCGTTTCTGATAGTCGAAGGCGATCGACACGGCAACGTCTCGGGGATCGCGATGGAGGTATATGAACCGGTACCTCTCGCTCCCCACTAGGCCGTCAAACGTCCCGATCGCGTCATGCGTCCAGTGATAGAACGGCTGTCGGATCTGGCCGCCCGCAAGTTCTTGGCGAAATCTGGCCGACGTCTCCTCGGGACCGAACGGCGTCAGGAAGTAACCCTTGTGCGACAGCAGGTCCTGCAGGATCGGATCGATCCCGGACGCGCCCGCATTCTGAAAGCTGCAGAAGATGACGTTCGGCGCCGCCATGATGCACTCGCGTGAAGCCAGGGAGTTCGACAGCGTGGGTGAAACGCCGCCCGCATCCGAGCGTCAGGCGGCCTTCCGTTCGATCAGCTCGATCTTGTAGCCATCCGGGTCCTCGACGAACGCGATCACCGAACCGCCATGCTTCATCGGCCCCGGCGGACGCGGGATCTTGACGCCTTCCTTGGCGAGCGTCTCGCAGACGCCGTAGATGTCGGGAACGCCGATCGCCAGGTGGCCGAAGCCGGAGCCGATCGTGTAGGGCTCCTTCTGGTCCCAGTTGTGGGTGAGCTCGACCACCGCGCCGGCGGACTCATCGCCATATCCCACAAAGGCCAGCGTGAAGCGGCCGGTCTCGTAGTCCTTGCGCCGGAGCAGGCTCATGCCGAGCAGGCGGGTGTAGAAGTCGACCGACTTGTCGAGGTCGAGCACCCGCACCATCGTGTGCAGCATGCGGAACTTGCTGGCATCGAGCTTGGCCGGACGTTCGCTCACCTGGGCGCTCATAGGCGGATCCTTTCGACTAGGGAGAAGAAAGCTTAGCGCGCCGCCCGATCAGGTCGAGCAGGATTTTCGCCGCTCGCGTCGACGGCGGCGGCCCGCCGCGGCCAAGTAGCCGCGCCGCCTCCCTGCTCGCTTCGACCTGCGCCCGCCTCGCCTCCGGGTCGCCGAGCAACCGGCCGACCTCGACGGCGATCAGCTCCGGCCGGCACTTGTCCTGAAGGAACTCGGCGATCACGTTCCGCTGGAGCAGGATGTTGGTCATGACGATCGACGGCACCTTCACCATCATCCGGCCGATCGCGTAGGAAAGGCGGGAGACCCGGTAGGCGATGGCGAAGGGAACGCCGGCGACCGCGAGCTCCAGGTTCACCGTGCCCGACGCGGCGAGCGCCGCGGTCGCGGCGGCGAAGGCGTGGTGCTTCTCCTCGATGCTCTCGACCACGACCGGCGAACCGGACCAGCCGGCGACCGCGGCCGTCACCAGCGGCGCCACCGAGGCCATGGTCGGAACCACGATGCGGAGCGACGGCCGCTCCGCCACGAGCAACCTCACCGTCTCGCCGAAGACCGGCAGGAGGCGACTGACCTCGCCGATGCGGCTTCCTGGAAGGACGCAGAGAACGGGCGCGTCGCCGAGGCCGTGGCGTGCGCGAAATCCGGTGCCGTCCGGCGCAATGCCGTCCTGCTCGACCACCGAATGGCCGACGAAGCTCGCCGGCAGCCCGACCTTCTCGAAATAGGGCAGCTCGAAAGGCAGGATGCAGAGGAGGTGATCGAGGAAGCCCGCGATCATCTTCGCCCGCCGCGGCCGCCACGCCCAGACCGTCGGCGCCACATAATGGACGAGCAGCGCGCCGCTTCCTTTCAGCTTCTTCTGCACGCGGAATGAGAAGGCGGGCGCGTCGATGGTGACGACCGCGTCCGGCCCCATCGCCTTCGCGGCGGCGATGGTCTCACGGACGCGCCTCAGCACGCGGGCGATGTGCGGCACGATCTCGACGATGCCCATGATGTTAAGCTCGCCGAAGGGAACCAGGCTCGCGAGCCCCTCTCCCGCCATCGCCGGCCCGCCGACGCCGGCGAAGCGAACGCGTCCTCCGGTCTCCTCCTTGAGCGCGCGCATGAGCCTGGCGCCGAGGCCGTCGGCGGAGGCTTCGGCGGCGACCAGGAAGATCAGCGGGCCTTCGGTCACCGGCGCTCGAAGCCGTAGACGAACAGGCCGAGCCGGTCCGCCGCCTGGCCGATCGCGTCGCGGTCGAGGACGATGGTGCCGCCGGCCTCGACGGCGACGCCGCTCAAGCCGGCGCGGTGCGCGCGTTCGACCGTGCGGCTGCCGATGGTCGGAAGATCGACCCGGCTCTCCTGGCCTGGCTTCGGCATCTTGACCAGCACGCCGCCGCGCCCCTCGCGATGGAGGTCATGGCAGCGCTCCATCAGCCGGTCCGTTCCTTCCACCGCCTCGACGCCGAGGACGACGCCCTGCTGGATCACCACCGCCTGGCCGATATCGAGGCCGCCGAGGGCCTTCAGGATCTCGATGCCGCGATCGATGTCGGCCATCGCTTCCTCATCGGGCGCGTTCCTGCCGAAGGCACCCGCCGGCGCCAGCAGCGTCGGCAGGATTGCCTCGGCGCCGATGACGTGAAACCCCTCGGTCTCCAGCTCCTGGATCACCGCGGAGAGCAGGCCGTCGTCGCCCCAGGCGCGGCGGCCGACGCGGGCGAAGAACTGCAGGCCCCGCCAGTCCGGCCGGAAGGCCATGGGAGAGCGCCGGCGGACCGGACCGGCCAGCACCAGCTCGGCGCACCCGGCCTGCTTCAGGAGGCCGATCGCCTTGCCGACGGCGCCGACCCGGACCCAGGCATGATCGGTGCCCTCGACCGTCGCCGGCTCGGTCTCGCCGTCGAAGGCCAGCACGAAGAACGGCCGCGCCTCGGCCAGGCAGGTCTCCACCAGCCGACGCGGCAGCGGCCCCGACCCGGCGAGGATGCCGAGCCTAGGCGCCGGCGCCGTTCTTGGGCTGGCAGATCGGGCGATTGGCGTCGGCACGGATGAACTCGACGATGTCCATCACCACCTTCATCTTGCCGAACAGCTCGGTCACGTCGTCGAGCCGCTCGACGAGCGTGCCCTCAGCCGCAAACAGCATGCGGTAGGCAGCACGGAGCGCGTGGATTTCGTCGCGCGAGAAGCCGCGGCGCTTCAGGCCGACCAGGTTGAGGCCGGCCAGGCGCGCGCGATCGCCCATCACCAGGCCGTAGGGGATGACGTCGCCCTCGACACCGGTCATGCCGCCGACCATGGCGTATTGCCCGATGCGGACGTACTGATGCACCGCCGACAGGCCACCGAGGATTGCGTAGTCGCCGACGTGGACGTGGCCGCCGAGCGTGGCGTTGTTGATCAGCGTCACCTGCTTGCCGAGCTTGCAGTCATGCGCGACGTGGCAGCCGATCATCAAGAGGCAGCCTTCCCCGACCTCGGTCAGAAGGCCGCCGCCTGCGGTGCCGGGATGCAGCGTCGCGTGCTCGCGGATGATGGTTCCCTTGCCAATGACGAGGCGGGAGGGCTCGCCCTGGTACTTGCGATCCTGCGGCGGCAGGCCGACGGCGGCGAACGGAAAGATCCGCGTCCCCTCACCGATCTCGGTGTGGCCGGCGACGACCACATGGCTCACCAGCTCGATATCATCGGCGAGCGCGACATCGGCGCCGACCGTGCAGTAGGGGCCGATCGTCACCCTTTCGCCGAGCCTCGCTTTGGCGTCGACGATCGCCGTCGGATGGATTTGGCTCATCAGTCGTCCAGGATCATCGCGGCATAGGTCGCCTCGGCCTTGAGCTGGCCCTCGACCTTGGCTTCGGCGGCGAACTTCCAGACATTGCCGCGGTGGCGCTCCTTGCGGACGTGGATCTCCAGACGCTCGCCCGGCATGACGGGCTTCCGGAACTTGGCGTTCTCGACGCTCATGAAATAGACGAGCTTGCCCTCGGAGGCGGCGCCGAGCGTCGAGACCACGAGGATCGCTGCCGTCTGCGCCATCGCCTCCACGATCAGCACGCCCGGCATCACCGGCATGCGCGGGAAATGGCCCTGGAAGAACGGCTCGTTGATCGAAACGCTCTTGATGCCGACGGCGCTGACGTTGGGGACGACGTCGATGACCTTGTCGATCATCAGCATCGGATAGCGGTGCGGGATCATTCGCATGATCCCGTTGATGTCGATCTCGGCGACGGTCGGGCCGCTCGGGCCTTCCTGGGCGATCTTTACGTCGTTCATCGCCTACTTGCCCTTCCTCCCAAGTCGCTTGAAGGCCGCGAAGGAGCGACCGAATTCGGTCATCGGCTGGGATGGCGTCCCCATCACCCGGCTTCCGGCAGGCACGTCCTCCTTGACCCCCGACTGCGGTCCGACGACCGCGCCGTCGCCGATGCGGAGGTGGCCGGAGACGCCGACCTGGCCTGCGATGACGACGAAGTTGCCGAGGCGGGTGGAACCGGCGATGCCCGACTGGGCGACCAGGATGCAGCGTTCGCCGACCACGACGTTGTGCCCGATCTGCACCAGATTATCAATCATGGTGCCCTGGCCGATCACCGTGTCCTGGCCCGACCCGCGGTCGACCGTGGAATTGGCGCCGACCTCGACGTCGTCGCCGATCAGCACACGGCCGAGCTGGGGCACCTTGACGACTCCTTCGGCCGACGGCTCGAAACCGAATCCGGGCTGACCGATGCGCACTCCCGGATAGATCACGACCCGGCATCCAACCAGCGCGTGGCTTATCGACGCATTGGCGCCGACCACCGTATCCTCGCCGACGACGACGCCGGCACCGATCACGGCATTGGCGCCGATCCGGCAGCGGGCGCCGATCTCGGCCCCGGCGCCGATCACCGCCCCCGCATCGATCTCGGCCGAGGGATCGACGACCGCGGACGCATCGACGAGCGCGCCCTGATGTCGGACGCCTCTTGCCTGCGGCTCGGGATAGAACAGGCTGGCCGCCTTTGCGAAGGAGAGTCGCGGTTTCTTCGCGACCAGGACGGCCATGCCGACCGGCGCCTGCGCCACCATATCGGCCTCGACGATGCAGGCCCCGGCAGGGCTGGCGGCAAAGGTCTGGGCGTAGCGCTTGTCGTAGAGGAAGGTCAGGTGCTCAGGTCCCGCCTCGCCCAGCGGCCGGACGTCGACGACACGCCGTCCGGCTTCGCCCTCGGTTGCGAGGACGACACCGATCCGCGTCGCGATCTCACCGAGAGTGAAAGGACCGGCGAGCTTGAAGAAGCGCGGATCGGCCACGGCGGCCTCTATTTTATCGCCGGCATCACCAGCTTGACCGATGCGACCTTCTTGTCGAGACGAGCAAGCGCCTCGCCGGTCAGATCGAACTTCTTCTCGACGATCACGACCGCCGCCTTGGAGATCACCAGGTTCGCCTTCGCCTCCTTGGCCAGCTGGTCGACGATGACGAGAAGCTGCTCGCGGACCTTGCTGATGTTCTCCTCGAAGGCCTGGTCGAGCTGGCGTTTCTTGTTGCTGACGTCACGCTGCACGTCGGCGACGCGGGTCTCGAAGTCGCGGCGGCGCTGCTGGAAGGCTTCCGGCGCCAAGACCGCGCGCTGCTGGGCGAGGTCCTGTTCGGCGGTCCGCAGGTCCCTCTCCTTCTTGGTGATGTCGTCCTGGTAGCTCGCCCGCGTCCGCTCGAGCTGCTGCTGGATCGATTTGGCGGCGGCGGAGTTGCGGAGGACTTCCTGGAAGTCGATGACCACGATGGTCGGCGCCGGCAGCGGATCGACGGCACCGGCCGGGTGCGCGATCGCGAAGAGGCCGACGGTTGCGAGAGCGAAGAGGATACGGTGCATGTCAGAACCTCGTGCCAAAGCTGACGCGGAGCAGCTCGGACCGGTCGAACGGCTCCTTCATGAACGGACGCCCCAGATCGACGCGGATCGGTCCGACCGGGGAGTTCACCGAAACGCCAATGCCGGCCGAGGCGCGGAGGGAGTTGAGGTCGCGAATCTCCGGTCCCGCCACGTCGATACCCCACAGGCTTCCGACATCGAGGAAGACGCGGCCGAAGATCGGCAGATCCTTAGGCAGGCCCAGGGGGAAACTCAGCTCGGTGGTCGCTGTATAATACTTGTTTCCACCGAGGGCGTCGCCGGTCGTGATGTCGCGGGGACCGATGCCCGATGTGCGAAAACCGCGCATCGTTGTGCCGCCGATGAAGTAGCGATCCTGAATGGTGACCTCGTCGTTGATCCCGTAGACCCATCCGGCCTGTCCCAGCAGGCTCACGACATAGTCGGCGGCGATCTGATAGTAAAAGCCCGCACCGATGCCCGGCCGCAGGAAATGCGCATCGCCGCCGGCGCCCGCAATGTCGGTGCTGAACTTCACGAAGTAGCCGTCCGTCGGATCGACGCGGTTGTCGCGTCTGTCGTAGAGCAGATCCTGACCGAACGTCGAGGTGATGCGATCGCCGGCCGATTCCTTGATGAAGCGCGACGCGTCGCTCTTGACGTTGAGGATCTCGACGCCGCTCAACGTGTAGCGGAGTGTCTGGCGCAGCGGCTCGCTCAGCTGATAGCCGAGCCGGAGCCCGAAGCCGGTCCGCCGGTCGTCGTAGGAGCTCGTGGACTGGTTGTTGCGCGTGACGTGGAAGAGATCGAAGCCGGCGCTGACGTCGCGATCGAGAAAATAGGGTTCAGTGAAGCTGAAATCGATCTCTCGGCGCCGCGCCGACAGGCTTCCCGCGATCCGGAACTCCTGGCCGCGGCCGAGCAGGTTGCGCTCCCTCAGCTCGACCTGTCCGATGAGCGCTTCCGAAGTCGAAAAGCCGGCGCCGAAGGAGATCTCTCCGGTCGACTTCTCCTCGACATCGACCTTGATCACCGTCTTGTCGGGAGAGCTTCCGGCGACGTTGGCGACATCCGCCTTCTTGAAGAAGGAGAGACCCTGGATGCGCTGGCGCGAACGCTGGAGGCGGGCTGCGTTGAACGCGTCGCCTTCCACCAGCCGGAACTCGCGGCGGATCACCTTGTCGAGGGTACGGACGTTGCCGGTGATGTCGATGCGCTCGACATAGACCTTGGGGCCTTCGCGCACCTCGAAGGTCAAGTTGACCGACCGATCGTCGCGCTTTCGCTCGAGCACGGGCTGGATGTCGACGAAGGCGTATCCCAGGTTGCCGAGGCGGACGGTCATCCGCTGAATCGCCTCGTCGATCTTCTCGCTCGAATACCAATCGCCTTCGTTGACCTGGATATCGGTCCGCAGCAGTTCGGGGTCGAGATTCCTGAGCGTCGCGCTGATGTCGAGCTTGCCGAATTTGTAGCGCTCGCCCTCCTCGACGGTGAAGGT
This sequence comes from Rhizobium sp. Q54, assembly GCA_945871425.1. Classification (GTDB taxonomy): domain Bacteria; phylum Pseudomonadota; class Alphaproteobacteria; order SHVZ01; family SHVZ01; genus SHVZ01. Next base: position 56,662 of record CAMBVS010000019.1, read on the forward strand.
GATGTAGAAGCCGGTCCGCTCCGGCACCAGCTCGGCCACAGCGGAGACGACGCGGAAATCGGCGTAGCCGTTGCTCAGGTAGTACTTGCGCAGGAGCTCGCGGTCGAAGGAGACCCGGTCCGGGTCGTAGTTGTCGTCCGACGAGAGAATCCGATACCAGGCGGACTCCTTGGTTTGGATGATGCCGCGGAGCGAGCTGTCGCCATAGCGCTTGTTGCCGACGAAGCTGATCCGGCGAACGCCCGTCACGTCCCCCTCTTCGATCTCGAACACGAGATCGACGCGGTTCTGCGGCAGCTGGATGATCTTCGGCTCGACGGTGGCGGCGAAGCGCCCCTTGCGCCGGTAGAGGTCGAGCACGCGCTTGACGTCGGCCTGCACCTTGGTGCGCGTGTAGACGACGCGCGGCCTCAAGGTCACTTCCTGGGTCAGGGTTTCGGCGTCGAGCTTGCGATTCCCCTCGAAGGCGATGCGGTTGATGATCGGGTTTTCCGCCACCGACACCACCAGCGCATTGCCTTCGCGCTTGAAGGCGACGTCGGCGAAGAGGCCGGTCGCGAACAGGGTCTTGAGCGATCGGTCGAGGCGATCGTTGTCGAAGGGATCGCCGGTCCTGATCGACAGGTAGGAGCGCACGGTTTCCGGATCGATGCGCTGGACGCCCTCGACCCGAATGTCGCTGATGACGCCCTGGGCACGGCTCTCGCCTGCGAAGGCGAGCACCAGAAGAACGAGCACCCACGCGGCCGATCGCTTGAGCCCGGTCGGAAGCATGTTTTTGCGGATGTCCTTCAGGTGAACAGGCGGCCGATGAAGTCGACGACCTTGAGGTGGACGAGGTCGTTCCACGTCGCGAAGACCATGAGTGCAAGGACGAGCGCCAGCCCGGCCATCGCCGCCCATTCCTGCGCCCTCTCGCCGAGCGGGCGGCCGCGAAGCGCCTCTGCGGCATAGAAGACGAGCTGGCCGCCGTCGAGGACCGGAACCGGCATCAGGTTGACCAGCCCGAGGTTGATCGACAGCACCGCCATGAACCACAGGATCGCCACCACGCCGCCCTGGGCGACCTCGCCCGACATCTGGGCGATCCTGAGCGGCCCGCCGAGCTCGTCGGACCCGCGTGTCCCGGCGATGATCTGCCCCAACGCCTTGAGGGTTCCGACGGTCAGGTTCACCGTCTCGGTCCCGGCGTGCCAGATCGCGGTGAAGGGATCGTCGCGCCGGGTCTCGATCTTGAGCGAACGCACGCCGAGCAGGCCGACCTTACGCGTGTTGCCGAAGCGGTCGGTGACCTCGCTCGCGCGTGGCGTCACGCTCAGCGCCAGCACCTCCTCGCCGCGCCGCACCTCGACCGCGAGCGGCCGGCCCGGGCTCTCCTGGACGACGCGCTGGAGCTCCTCGAAGCGAGTGACCGGACGACCATCGACGGTGACGAAGCGGTCGCCGGCCTTGATCCCGGCCGCTGCCGCCGCGCCGTCCTCGACCACCTGATCGGCGGTCGGCGGCGTGAACGGGCGTCCGGCGGTGGCGAACATCAGGGCGAGCACGACGATCGCGAAGAGAAAATTGGCGATCGGACCGGCGGCGCTGATGGCCGCTCGTTGGCCGACGGGCTTGGCGAAGAGGGAGTGCTGGCGTTCGGAAGCGGCCACCGGCCCCTGGGTCACCGAGGCGATGTCGCCGTCGCCCATCATGCGGACGTAGCCGCCGAGAGGCAGCAGCGAGAGCCGCCAGCGGGTGCCCTTGCGGTCGGTCCAGCCGAACAGCTCGGGCCCGAAACCGACGGAGAAGACCTCGACCCGGACCCCGTAGCGCCGGGCCACGAGGAAGTGCCCGAGCTCGTGAACGAAGACGAGCACGGTCAGGATGACCAGGAACGGGAGGACGTAGGTGCCGATTCCAGAGACGAATTGCATCATGCTGCGACCGTGCGTTTCCTCAAGCTGCCAGGCGAGCGCCGGCCCTGGCGCGCACCTCGGCGTCGATGGCCCGTACCTCGTCGATCGAAGCAGGTGCCGGGGCGGAGATCGACCCGAGGGTACTTTCGACCACTCTAGCGATGTCGAGGAAGCCCAGGCGACCGGTCAGGAAGCCATGGACGGCCACTTCGTTCGCCGCGTTTAAGATTGTAGGTGCCGCCCCCCCTGTTTGCAAGGCTCGGCGGGCCAGCTCGAGGGCAGGAAACCTCACGAGATCAGGCATTTCGAAAGTAAGCTGGCCAACTTTGGCGAGATCAAGGCGGGCTGCCGGGGTCTCGATCCGTTCCGGCCAGGCCAGGGCGTAGGAGATGGGCACCCGCATGTCCGGCGTGCCCAGCTGGCCCAGCACCGACCCATCGCGGTAGGCGACCAGGCTGTGCAGCACCGACTGCGGATGAACGACCACCTCGATCCGCTCCTCGGGAACGGCGAAAAGATGATGGGCCTCGATCACTTCGAGGCCCTTGTTCATCAAAGTCGCCGAATCGACGGAGATCTTCGAGCCCATCGACCAGGTCGGGTGCTTCACCGCCTCGGCCGGGGTCGCCATCTCCATCCGCTCGAGCGACCAGGTGCGAAACGGCCCGCCCGAGCAGGTCAGGACCAGCTTCTCAACGGAATCGCGGCGTAGATCCTCGAAAACTTGAAAGATGGCATTGTGCTCGGAATCGACCGGTAGCAGCTTGGCGCCCCGTTTCTTCGCCTCGTCGGTCATCAGCGCTCCGGCGCAGACCAGCGACTCCTTGTTGGCGAGCGCGACCAGGGAGCCGCGACGGATCGCGGCAAAAGTCGGCTTCAGCCCGACGGAGCCCACGATCGCGGCCATGACCCAGCCCGCCGGCCGGTCGGCAGCCTCGATGACCGCCGTCTCGCCTGCGCCGACGGCGATGCCGGTGCCGGCGAGGCCGTCCTTGAGGGCTGCATAGCGGCTCTCGTCGGCAATCGCGACGAAACGAGGCCGGTGCAACAGCGCGAGCTCGATCAGCCGCTCGACATTGGAACCGGCGGTCAGCGCCTCGACTGGGAAGCGCTCGGGATCGCGGCCGACAAGGTCGAGGGTCGAGGCCCCGACCGAGCCGGTGGCGCCGAGCACGGTGACGCGTCGGATCATCTCCATGGGAAGACATCTCCCCCGAGGAGCCAGACGGCGACGGCGACGGCCGGGATGGAGGTGATCAGGCCGTCGACCCGGTCGAGCAGGCCGCCGTGGCCCGGGATCAGCTTACCCGCATCCTTGACGCCGAAGCGGCGCTTCACCGCGGATTCCGCCAGGTCTCCCGACTGCGAGACGAGGGCCACCAGGACGCCGGCGACGGCGAGCGCGACGGCGCGGTCGGCGCCGATCAGCCAGGCGGTCGCCAAGCCGACCACGGCCGCTGCGGCGACGCCGCCGGCGAGGCCCGACCAGGTCTTGCCCGGGCTCACCCGGGGCCAGAGGCGGGGGCCGCCGACGGTGCGCCCGACGGCATAGGCGCCGATGTCGGTCGCCCAGACCGCTGCCAGCAGCCAGAAGCAGAGCTCCCGCCCCTGCTCGGTCTCGAGCCTGAGCCAGAGGAAGGCGAGGCAGGGCAGCGCCACGACGGGGGCGCCGGCCGCGAGCCAGACCGCCGTCTCGCGGCCGCGCGGTAGGCCGCTCGCGAAGGCGGCCGCCGCGGTCGCGACGACGACGACGAGTGCCACGCCGATCCCGGACCAGGACAGAAGCGCGATCGCGACGATCGCGCCCGCCGCGATGACGATGCCGCCGGGACTGACACGGCCGCCGTCGCAGAGCTTGGCCCATTCCCTGGCCATCTCGGCGGCGGCGAGAAGCAGCATGGCCTCGACCCAGGGCGAGCCGAAATAGACCGCGGCGAGAACCGGCGGCGCGAGTACCAGCGACGAGAGGATCCGCCTGACCAGGCCCGGGCCGGAAACCTTATCCAACAGCGCCATAGCGGCGCTCCCGTCGCCTGAACTCGTGGACCGCGTCCTCGAGATCGGCTTTGCCGAAGTCAGGCCAGTACTTGTCGACGAAAACCAGCTCGGCATAGGCCGACTGCCAGAGCAGGAAGTTGCTGAGCCGCTTCTCGCCCGAGGTCCGGATGACCACGTCCGGATCCGGGATGTCGGCGGTGAACAGGCGCTTGGTGAGAGCCGCCGCGTCGATCGCCGCCGGGTCGATCCGCCCGGCCGCCGCATCGGCGGCGAGCGCGCGGGCC
>CAMBVS010000020.1 GCA_945871425.1 Rhizobium sp. Q54
ACGCCAGCCGGACGAACTCCCGCCGCAACGACATGATGGACCTCTCCCCCCACGGCACCGCACCCTCCTGAAAAGGCACGCAAACAGCCGTGAGTATGTGTCCACCATGTCCCCGAACACCCGTCCACCATCTCCCCGGTCCATACAGCTGCGCGGGAGAGGGGGTACAAAGTGCTTACTTCTTCTCGACATTCCAGAAGACGAACTCGCTGGCGTTGACCACGCCGGTGATGTTATCGCGCCAGGCCTTCGGCGCCAGGAACTGGCCGGTCACGACATAGGGCATGACGTCGTAGAAGCGCTGCTGCAGCGCATCCATCGCCGCCTTGCGGTCGGCCGGCGTCGCCGCGGCGAAGAAGCGGTTCTTCCGGCTCTCCAGCTCCTGGTCGCAGGGAGCCGGCACGAAGGTGGTGGTGTTGCAGGGCGCGCGCAGCTGCGTCGCCGTCAGCGGGCTGGAGACGACGCGCGCCGGCGCCCAGGTCGGATGCATGTGCCAGCCGGGCGAGCCCGGGCCCGGCTTGTCGCCGCGCGCGGCGCGCGTGACGACGGCGCTCCAGTCATTGGCCTGCAGGTCGACGTTGATGCCGGCGTCCCGCATGAACTGGGCCATCACCACCGCCATCTGGTGCAGGATGTGCTGGTCGGTCGGGTCCATCAGCACCACCGGCTCTCCGGCGTAGCCGGCCTTCTTCAGCAGATCCTTCGCCTTGGCCATGTTCGCTTTGGCGAAGTCGGCCATGCCGGCGCTGCTCTCGTTCGGCGACCCGCAGGCCATGATCGAAAAGCAGACCTTCTCGTAGTCGCGATTGCCGATGACCGCGGTCAGGAACTGCGCCTGATCGACGATCAGGGCCAGCGCCTGGCGGATCTCGGGCTTGTCGAGGGGGGCGGCATGGGTGTTGAGCATGAAGAAGCTCTGGCTTCCCAGCTTGTCCATCACCTCGACCTTGACGTTCGGCGCCTTCTTCAGGAGCGGCAGCAGGTCGACCGCCGGGATCTCGACGACGTCGACCTCGCCCCGGATCAGCGCCTGCACCTGGGTGTTGGCGTCGGGGATGTAGATCCACTCGATGCGGTCGAGCTTGGCGATCTTGCCGCCCCAGAATCCGTCCGGCGCCTCGGGGCGCGGCTTGTAGCCGGTGTTCTTCTTGTAGACGGCCTTGTTGCCGGGGACCCATTCCTCGGTGACGAAGGTGAAGGGGCCGGAGCCGACGACTTCCTTGAACTGGATCTGGGTGAAGGGATCGGCCGCCGCATCCTGGGCCCGCAGAACGAAGCTGGGCTGGATCGCATCCGACAACGTCTCCAGCACCAGGCCGAAGCGTTCCTTGAAGGTCATCTCGAAGGTGCGGTCGTCCTTCACCGTGATCGCGGCCATGCGGGCGCGCATGGTGGTGCCGCTCGCCTTCCGCTTCGACCAGCGTTCGAGTGAGGCCGCGGCGTCCTTGGCGGTGATCGGCGTGCCGTCGGAGAAGGTCATGCCCGGGCGCATGGTGAAGGTCCAGGTGAGCCCGTCCGGACTCGCCGTCCAAGATTCGACCGCCTGCGGCTTCGGCTCACTCTTGGAATCGTAGGAGAACAGCGGCTCGTAGATCAGGTAGCCGTGATTGCGGGTGATCGCCGCCGTCGTCCAGGCGGTGTCGAGAATCCGCAAGTCTGCCTGCGGCACGAACTTGAGCGTCGTCTGGGCCTCCGCCGGCGCGGCCAGCGCCAGTCCGAGCGCCGCGGTTGCGAGTAGCGTCTTCTTCATGGTGTCCTCCCTTGTCCTGCTGCGTCGTAGATGCGGTCGATGAGCTCGGCGGCGCGGGCGCAGTCCTCGACATCCGCCGCGGGCGGCCGCCCATCCTTGAGCCGCCTCAGAATGTCCTCGGTGAGGCGATGATAGCCCGGCAGAGGCACGTCGGTCGCCTCCAGCGTGCCGTCGGCGAGGCGGACCTCGAGCCGGCCGCGCGTCTCGCGCAGATAGGCACCGGTCGCCGCGATCCGCCACTCCATGTCGCCGCCGCCGGCAGCGTAGGAGTAGCCGGCCTCGACGGTCACGACCGGGCCGCCGTCGGCCGCGATCACTGCCGTGGCGAACTCCTCGACCGGCAGGTCGTAGGCATGGCGTGTCACGCTGGCGCCGCGCACCGCGACCGGACGGCCGCCGGCGAGGGTCAGTGCCGCGTCGACGGCATGGAAGCCGAGATTGCGCAGCGCTCCGCCGCCGGAGATGCCCGGTTCCAGCATCCAGCCGACGCCCCAGTCGCGATAGCGTCCGGGCGGGCCGTTCACCGTGCGGAAATGCCCGTGCATGACCGTGCCGAGCCGGCCCGACTGTTTCAGCTCGTCGAACCGCTTCCAGATCGCAAGCTGGCGATTGGCAAGCGCGGAGGCCGCGAAGATGCCGGCTTCCTTCGCCGCCTCGGCGACGGCGCGAGCCTCGGTGCCGGTCCGGCCCATCGGCTTCTCGATCAGGAAGGGGATGCGCCGAGCCAGAACCGGCGCGGCCTCGGCCATCGCCCGGTCATGGCGGGGGAGAACGAAGGCGACCTCGGGCTGGAGGCGATCCAGCATCGCCGCCGCGTCGACGTCGAACGGAAGCTTCAGTTTTTCCGCCGCGGCGCGGCCGGCATCGGGGTCGAGATCGGAGGTGCCGAGGACGGGCGAGCCGAGCGCAGCCAGCGCGTCGGCGTACATCTGCGCATGCCAGTGAGCGACCCCGACGATCACCGCGCGCATTCGGCCTTCTCCGGCGACGTTCCCCGGCGCTTGGCAGCGCCGCCCTTTGCACCATACTATCGGCGCCCCAGAATTTCGCAAAGGAAACCAAGGCGATGAAGCTCGTCCGCTACGGCGCAAAGGGCGCCGAGACGCCCGGCCTGATCGATGCCGACGGCAAGCTCCGCGATCTCTCGGCCCAGGTGCCGGACATCGTCGGCGACGTGCTGACGCCCCAGGGCCTCGCCCGCCTCAAGGCGCTCGACCCCAAGAGCTTGCCGCTGGTACCCGGCAACCCCAGGCTCGGTGCGCCGGTCGGCCGCATTGGCAAGTTCCTCTGCATCGGCGCCAACTACCGCGACCACATCGCCGAGAGCACCAACCCGATCCCGATCCCGAGCGAGCCGATCCTGTTCAATAAGTTCGACACCTCGGTCGGTGGTCCCAACGATCCGATCATGATTCCGAAGGGCTCGCAGAAGACCGATTGGGAGGCAGAGCTCGCCATCGTCATCGGCCGCCCGGCGCGCCTGGTCAGCAAGGAGACCGCCCTCGACTACGTCGCCGGATACACCATCTGCAACGACGTCTCCGAGCGCGAATGGCAGCACAAGCGCAACGGCCAATGGCAGAAGGGCAAGGCCAACGACGGCTTCGGCCCGCTCGGTCCCTGGCTGGTGACCACCGACGAGATCAAGGATCCGCAGACCCTGCCGATCTGGCTCGAGGTCAACGGCAAGCGCTACCAGAACGGCAACACCAAGGACATGATCTTCGACTGCGCCTTCCTGGTCAGCTACCTCAGCGAATTCTTCACGCTGATGCCGGGCGACGTGATCGCAACCGGGACGCCGGCCGGCGTCGGCGGCGGCGTCAAGCCGAACCCTGTCTTCCTGAAGCCCGGCGACGTCGTCGTCCTCGGCATCGACGGCCTCGGTAAGCAGCGCCAGGAGTTCGTGGCGTTCAAGGCTTGATTGGAGACCGGACGAGCCCCCCACCCTATCCCTCCACCACAAAGGGGGAGGGAATTCGATTCATGTTCCCTCCCCCCGCGGAGCGTGGGGGAGGGTTAGGGTGGGAGCGCGACTCGCCGTCTCCTGTTAGAGGTACCGCATGACCGAACCCCTCACCGCCGCCGTCATCGGCCTCGGCAAAGCCGGCTCCCGCTTCGACGAGGAGCCGGGCCGGCTCGCGCCCTGGAGCCACACCGGCGCCTATCTCCATCTCGCCGACCGCTTCCGCATCATCGGTGCCGCCGATCCCGATCCCGGCAACGCAGAGCGCTACCGGGCCCGCTGCCCGGACGTGCCGGTCTATCCGGGCGCGACCGCCATGCTGGCGGCGATCCAGCCCGACGTGGTCAGCATCTGCACGCCCGCCAACCGGCACCGTGCCGACCTCGAGGCGGCGCTCGCCTGTCCGTCGGTCAAGGCCGTCTGGTGCGAGAAGCCGTTGGCGACCTCGCTCGGCGATGCCGAGGCGATGGTCAAGGCGGCGGCGGCGCGGGGCGTGCCGATGGTCGTCACCTACAACCGGCGCTGGCTGCCGCTCTGGCGGCGGGTGCGCGAGCTGATTCACAATGGCACGATCGGCGACCTCGTCTGCTTGCGGATCGCCGCGCCCAACCGGCTCTATTCGATCGGCAGCCATGCCCTCGACCTCCTGCGCTATCTGGTCGGCGATCCGTCCTCGATTACCTCGATGTCGCTGCCGCAGCTGACCGAGACCGGCGAGCCGGCGGTGGCGGCGATGTTCGGCTTTCCCTCCGGCGCCTACGGCATCCTGCAGGTGACCGGCTTCCGGGCCCAGCTGGTGATCGAGGCCGAGGCCATCGGCCGCCTCGGCCGGATCACGGTGCGCGAGGATTCGAGCCGCCTCACCATCGAGCGCTTCGCCAAGCATCCCGAATACGAAGGCTATCAGCGGCTGATGGCGGCCGGCGAGGGGCGCTATGCGTCGCTGGCCCAGGTCTCGGTCTTCGTCGAGGCCGCAGCCGAGCTGGCAATGCTCGCCCGCGATCCCAAGGCGCCCTGCAGCTCCGATGGCGAGAGCGCGCTCGGGACCCAACGGCTGATCGAGGCCGTCGCCATCACTGCCGGCCATGGCTGAGCCGGCCCGCCCGGGATCGGTCGCCGAGCAGCGGGCGGCCTGGACCGAACAGGCGACCGCCTGGGACCGCTGGGCCGATCGGCTGGAGCGCATGGCCGAGCGCTTCAACCAGCCTCTGGTCGAGGCGGCGGGCCCCAAGCCCGGCGACCGCGTCCTCGACCTCGCATCCGGCATCGGCGAGCCCGGCCTCACACTGCACAAGGCGATCCAGCCCGGCGGCCGGCTGGTCTTGAGCGATCTCGTCCCTGAGATGCTGCAGGGCGCGGTCAGGCGCTTTCGCGACCGGGGCCTCGAGGCCGGCTTCGTCGTCCAGGATGCCCAGCGGCTCGCTCTTGCCGACTGCAGTTTCGACGTCGTCACCTGCCGCTTCGGCATCATGTTCTTCCCCGAGCCCCGGCTCGCGCTCGCCGAGGTTCATCGCGTCCTGGTGGCCGGCGGGCGAGCCGCCTTCCTGGTCTGGGGGCCACTCGCCGACAACCCGATGTTCCAGGTCACCCGCGGTGCGGTCGAAGCCGTGCTGGGGCCGGACCCGCGTCAGCGCGATCCCTTCCGCCATGCGGAACCCGGGGCGCTCAGGGGCGATTTCGCCACAGCCGGCTTCGTGAGCTACGTCGAGAAGGATTTGACCTTCGAGCGCCACGCCAAGGCCGGCGAGCCGTTCTGGCGGGCGCCTCTGGACATGACCTCCGGCGGCCGGGTCGCCGCCCTCGAACCGGCCGCCAGGGCTGCACTCGAGGCCGAAGTGATCCGCCGTCTGGAGCCGTTTCGCCAGGGTGACGCCTATCGGCTCAGCTCGCGGATCCGCCTGCTCACGGCACGATCTTGATTGCAGCGCAGCACAGGTGTATATATCCACCTGATATATGATCTTCCGATATATATCGGATCGGAAAACCCATGGACGTCCGCACCTTCTGCCTCGGTGTGCTCAGCCTCGGCGATGCCACCGGCTATGAGATCAAGAAGCAGGCCGAGGATGGCCCGTTCAGCCATTTCTACAAGGCCGGCTTCGGCTCGATCTACCCGGCGTTGGCGAGGCTCGCCGCCGACGGCTTGATTACCGGCCGCGACGAGGCCCAGTCGGGCAGGCCCGACAAGCGTGTCTATGCCCTCACGCCCGCCGGCCGGCGGGCGCTCGCCGACGCGCTGACCGATCTCGCGACTGGCATCGCCGTTCCCGACGACATCCGCTCCGAGTTCCTCTTCCTCATGTTCTTCGCCCACCTGATGCCGGTCCACCGGGTCCAGCGCCAGATCGACGCCCATATCGCGCTCTATCGCGGGTGCCTGGACCATATCGAATCCAAGATGAAGGATGCCGCCTGCGCCGCCGAGGTGCCCGGCCATGTCTTCGTCCGCGGCGTCGGCCTCGCCGTCTACCGCGCCTTCCACGACTACCTTCGCGACAACCGGGATGCGTTCCTCGCCGGCCTCCAGGCCGGGCGTCAGGACGCGGCCGAGTAGGATCAAGCCCATGCGTATCTCTTCCTGGTGGTTCTCGCTCGCTGTCGTCACCGGTGTCGCCGGCTGGATGGCGAGCGGCATGATCGGTCATCGCGACGCCGGCGCGGCGCCCGCACCGGCTCCGACCGCAGCCCCCCTGACCAAGGTCAGGGTCCTGGTGATCAAGGCCGAGCCGAAGCCGATCGAGATCGTCGTGCAGGGGCGGACGGCGGCCTCGCGCAAGGTCGAGATCAAGGCCGAGACCATCGGCAAGGTTCAGGAGATCGGGGCCGAGCGCGGCGCGCGGGTGAAGAAGGGCCAGCTCATCGTCAAGCTGGCGGTCGACGACCGCCAGGCCCGCCTGGACGAGGCGCAGGCGCTGGTGCGCCATCGCCAGATGGACTTCGAGGCCGGCAGGCAGCTCACCGAGAAGGGATTCAGGCCGGAGTTCAAGCATGCCGAGTCCAAGGCGGCGCTCGAGTCGGCCAAGGCGATGCTGGCGCGCATCGAGCTCGACGTTCAGCGCACCCAGATCCGCGCGCCCTTCGACGGCGTGCTGGATCAGCGCCCGGTCGAGGTCGGCGACTACGTCAAGGACGGCAATCCGATCGCGGTCGTCGTCGATCTCTCTCCGGCGGTGGTGATGGCACAGATCTCCGAGCGCGAAGTCGGCCAGATCCGCGTCGGACAGGTCGGATCGGCGCGCCTGGTGACTGGCGGCATCGTGGAGGGCATCGTCCGATATGTCGGCGCGGTCAGCGACGCGGCCACCCGCACCTTCAAGGTCGAGCTCGAGGTCGCTAACCCCGACGCCCGCATCATCGAGGGGGTCACCGCCGAGCTCCGCCTGCCGGTCGCCCAGACCTCCGCGCATGCGCTGCCGCCGTCGGTGCTGACTCTCGACGACCGCGGCCGCATCGGCGTCAAGCTGGTAGGCGAGGGCGACAAGGTCGCCTTCGTCCAGGCCCAGGTGATCGCCGGCGACTCCGAGCGCGTCTGGCTGACCGGCCTGCCGGCGACGGCACGCGTGATCGCCGTCGGCCAGGAATTCGTCAAGGACGGCGAGCGGGTCGTCCCGCAGCCGTTCGAGGTCGCCCGGAGCAAGCCGTGAACCGCCTGATCGAACTCGCGCTCTTCAACAAGCGGACGACGCTGGCAGCGCTCGCCCTGATCCTCATCGTCGGTCTCATCACCTTCCGGGACATCCCGAAGGAGAGCGATCCCGATGTGAAGATCCCGATCATCTACGTGGCGCTCACCCTCGACGGCATCTCGCCGGAGGACGCCGAGCGTCTGCTGGTGCGTCCGTTCGAGACCCAGCTCCGCTCGATCGAAGGCATCAAGGAGATGCGGTCGAGCGCCTACGAGGGCGGCGCCAACGTCGTCATGGAGTTCGAGGCCGGGTTCAACTCGACCAAGGCGATGGCCGACGTCCGCCGCAAGACCGACCTCGCCAAGCCCGACCTGCCGCCGACGGCGAAGGAGCCGATCATCAACGAGGTCGCGATCAGCGAATTTCCCGTGCTGGTCGTGACCCTCTCGGGCTCGGCGCCCGAACGCACGCTGATCAAGCTTGCCCGCGACCTGAAGGAGCGGATCGAGGCGAACCCCGCGGTGCTGCGCGCCGAGGTCGCCGGCAACCGCGACGAGACGGTCGAGGTCGTCATCGACCCGATGCGGATGGAGAGCTACGGCCTCGACGCCGTGCAGATCATCAGCGCTCTGAGCCGGTCCAACCGCCTGGTTCCGGCAGGGTCGCTCGACGTCGGCCATGGCCGCTTCGCCATCAAGGTGCCGGGCGTCTTCGAGAACATTCCCGACATCCTGGCGATGCCGGTCAAGGTCAAGGGCGACGCGGTCGTCCGCATCGCCGACATCGCCGAGGTCCGCCGCGGCTTCAAGGACCGGGAGTCGGTCGCCCGCATGAACGGGCAGCCGGCCGTCGCCATCGAGGTCTCCAAGCGTGTCGGCCAGAACATCATCCACACCATCGAGGGGGTGAAGCAGATCGTCGAGGGCGAGCGCGCGCGCTGGCCGGAGGCGATCACCGTCACCTATTCGAACGATCAGTCGACGAACATCAAGGTGATGCTGGCCGACCTCACCAACGTCGCCGTCTCCGGCGTCATCCTGGTGATGGTCGTTGTCGTCGGCGTGCTCGGCATCCGCTCGGGGCTGCTGGTCGGCGTCGCCATCCCGGGATCGTTCCTGCTCGGCATCCTGGTGCTGGCGGCGCTCGGCTATACGATCAACGTCGTGGTGCTGTTCGGGCTGATCCTCGCCGTCGGCATGCTGGTCGACGACGCTATCGTGCTCAACGAATACGCCGACAAGCTGATGGCCGAAGGCTATGAGCGCCAGGACGCCTATCTCGCCGCGGCCAAGCGCATGGCGCCGCCGATCGTCGGTTCGACGCTGACCAAGATCGTCGTCTTCATGCCGTTGCTGTTCTGGCCGGGCGTCGTCGGACAGTTCATGAAGTACCTGCCGGTGACGGTGATCGCGCTGCTCGCCGCGTCGCTGGTGATGGCGTTGCTGTTCATCCCCGCATTGGCGTCGGTGGTCGGCCGCCGCGCCGCTGCCGCGGGCGGAGGCAGCCATCACGATGTCGACACCCATTTTAAGGTCGAGGACCTGAGGGGGTCGACCCGGCTCTATGTCCGCGTCCTCTCCAAGGCGCTCGATCACCCGGGCAAGGTGCTTCTGCTCGCGATCGCGCTGCTGGTCGGCGTGCAGGTGCTCTACGCGGCGAAAGGGCGCGGCGTCGAGTTCTTCCCGAAGATCGAGGCGGAGCGCTCGCGCGTGCTGGTCCATGCGCGCGGGAACCTCTCGATCCAGGAGAAGCTTGCACTCGCCATCGAGGTCGAGAACCGCATCCTGCCGATCGGCGAGTTCAGGTCGGTCTATACCCAGGTGGGATCCCGCAGCCAGGGCGGCCAGGAGATCGCCGAGGACGTGGTCGCCGTCATCACGCTCGAATACAAGGACTGGGGCACCCGGCGCTCGGCGCAGGAGATCACCGCCGAGGTGGTCAAGCGCACGGCCGATCTCGCCGGCATCTGGGTCGAGCCCGCCGACGAGCGCAAGGGGCCGGCCGCCGGCAAGCCGATCCAGATCGAGTTCTCGGCGCGCGAGCCGGTGCTGCTGCCGGCCGAGGTCGCCAAGGTGAAGGCGCATCTCGAGACCATGTCCGGCCTCATCAATGTCGAGGACTCGCGGCCCGTGCCCGGCATCGAGTGGCGGGTCGCGGTCGACCGCGCCCAGGCGTCCAAGTTCGGCGTCGACACCAGCCTGGTCGGAAGCCATATCCAGCTCGTCACCCGCGGTCTCAAGCTCACCGACTATCGGCCGAACGACGCCGACAAGCAGGTCGACATCATCGTGCGGTATCCGGAGACCGATCGCTCGGTCGGCCAGCTCGACGACATCCGCATCCAGACCGACGCCGGTCTGGTGCCGATGGGCAACTTCGTCACCCGCTCGGCGGCGCCGCTGACCACCAAGGTCAGCCGCATCGACGGCCGGCGAGTGATGCATGTGAAGTCGGACATCGCGCCGGGCGTGCTCGCCGACGACAAGGTCCGCGAGATCCGGACCTGGATGGACGGCGCCGGCATCAACCCGGCAGTCACCGTTCGCTTCAAGGGTGAGGACAAGGAGCAGAAGGCTGCCGCCTCCTTCCTGTCGCGCGCCTTCCTGGCGGCGCTGTTCCTCATCGCCGTCATCCTGCTGGCGCAGTTCAACAGCTTCTACTCGACGCTGCTGATCCTCTCGGCGGTGATCATGTCGACCATCGGCGTGTTCTTGGGATTGCTCGCCACCGGCCAAGCCTTCGGCATCGTCATGGGCGGCATCGGCGTGATCGCGCTGGCGGGCATCATCGTCAACAACAACATCATCCTGATCGACACTTACGACCGCCTGAAGGACAAGGTGCCGACGGTGCGGGAGGCCCTGATCCGCACGGGCGCGCAGCGCCTCAGGCCCGTGGTGCTGACGGCGGCGACGGCGGTGCTCGGCCTTCTGCCGCTGATGTTCCAGCTCAACATCGACATCCCGGCGCGTCACGTCTCGATCGGCGCGCCCTCGACCCAGTGGTGGACGCAGATCGCGACCGCCATCGTCTTCGGCCTCACCTTCGCCACCGTTCTGACGCTGATCGTCACGCCGTCGGCGCTGATGTGGAAGGCCAATCTCGGCGCCTGGACGCGGCGCGTGCGAGGGAAGACGGACGTCACCGTCGTCCCCGACCCGCGGCCGAAGCTGAAGGCGGCCGAATAGGGAGCGTCAGCTCCGGCCGAAGGCCTCACGGGCGGCCAGCACGCGTGCGACCGTCGTGATCCAGCACATCGTCCCGAAGACCCAGGCGATGGGGATGAAGGCCGAAGGCGCGAGGCACATCAGCGTGAAGCAGAGGATGGTCTCGAAGCCTTCGGTCAGGCCGCCGAGATGGTAGAAGGACTTGCGGCCCCGTAACTCGGTGGTGACGCCCCGTTTCGCCGCCAGAACGGCGTAGGCCAGGAACGACGAGCCGGTGCCCATGAAGCTGACGGCGAGGAAGGTCGCGGCGAGCGCGTTCTCAGGCGCGGCCAGGGCGAAGCCCAGCGGGATCGCCGCGTAGAAGACGAAATCGCAGACGATGTCGAGGAAACCGCCGAAGTCGGTCGGGGCGGTGGCGCGCGCGACCGCGCCATCGACGCCGTCGAGAAGCCGGCCTCCGAGAATGAGCAGGAGCGCGCTTCCGTAGGCGCCGAGGGCCAGGGCCGCTACGGCGCCGAGCCCGAGGACGAACCCGGCGAGCGTGACCATGTCGGCCGAGATGCCCGCGGCGGCCAGCGGCCGTCCCAGCCGGTCGAGCAGCGGGTCGATCCACGGCCTAATTCGGGCATCGAGCATCTTATGGCGCCGGCGTCTCCTCCGGCGGGGTGACGCCGGCGATCCGCTGCGCCTCCTGGGTGAGGCGGCGGAACGAGCGGTAGCTGAAGGGGAACATCGACAGGTAGACGGCGCCGAGGGCGACCAGGGTGAGCCAGGGCGCGCTGAACAGCGCCGCCGCCAGCAGCGCCGCGCCGACCAGGGTCGGCAGCACATAGGCATGCGGCACCTTCACCTTCTTGAAGGCGAAGGTGGGGAAGCGGCTGACCATCATCAGGCCGATGGCCACCATCCACAGGCTGGTGAGGATCGGCTCGCGGAAGGGACCGCTCTCCCATTCGAATGAGATCATCATCGGCATGAGAGCGAGGCCGCCGCCGGCCGGGGCCGGCACGCCGACGAAGTAGTTGTAGGCGAAGGCCGGCTTGTCCGGATCCTCGAGCGCGGTGTTGAATCGCGCCAGGCGAAGCGCGCAGCAGACGGCGAGGAACAGGGCCGCGGTCCAGCCGATGCCGCCGAGGTCGTGGCTCGACCATGTGTAGACGATCACGGCCGGCGCGGCGCCGAAGCTGAGGAAATCCGACAGCGAGTCGAGCTCGGCGCCGAACTTGCTGCCGCCGCCGAGAAGGCGGGCGAGGCGGCCGTCGAGCCCGTCGAGGACGCCCGCGACCATGATCGCGGCGACGGCGGCCTGCCACTGCTCGGCCAGCGCGAAGCGCACGCCGGTCAGGCCCGAGCAGAGCGCCAGCACCGTCAGCAGGTTGGGCAGCAGGTGGTTGAGCGACAGGCCCTTGAGCCGGGGCGGGCGGCGGCGAAGGATCATTGCGTCTCGGCTCCCCGCGGGCCTTCGGTCGAGCTCAGATCGGCCATCACCGTCTCGCCGCCGATCATGCGCTGGCCGACGGAGACGAGCGGCGACACGCCCTTCGGCAGGAAGAGGTCGGTCCGGCTGCCGAAGCGGATCAGGCCGAAGCGCTCGCCGGTCCTGAGCCTCTGGCCTTCGCGGACCCGGCAGACGATGCGACGCGCGACCAGGCCGGCGATCTGGACGACGCCGATGCGCCGGCCGTCAGCGAGCACGAGGGCGAGGCTGTTGCGCTCGTTGTCGATGCTGGCCTTGTCGAGCGAGGCGTTCAGGAACTTGCCGGGATGATAGGCGATGCGCTCGATCGTGCCGGCGACGGGCGAGCGGTTGATGTGCACGTCGAAGACGTTGAGGAAGACGCTGACGCGGGTCAGCGCATCGGCACCGAGGCCGAGCTCGGCCGGCGGCACAGCTTCCGTGATCATGCTGACGATGCCGTCGGCGGGGCTGACCACGAGCCCGTCACGGGTCGGCACCGTGCGCGGCGGGTCGCGGAAGAAATAGGCGACCCAGAGCGCCAGCGCGATCCCGAGCGCGCCCGTCCACGGGCCGAGCCACAGCAGCCCGAGCGCAACCACCACGCCGATGGCGACGAAGATGCGCCCCTCAGGGGCGATCGGCACGAGCACGGACGACAGCACGGGGAGTGGGCCTCCGCTGGCGATTTCCCGACTTATGTCCGTGGTTTAGCCGCGCGCGTCGGGATTTGGAACCGAATTCGGCGGTTGCGTCGGCAGCTGGAAGACCTGGCCGGGGTAGATCAGGTCCGGATCGCGGATCTGCTCGGTGTTGGCCGAATAGATGAGCGTGTAGAGCACGCCGTCGCCGTAGGCCCGGCGCGCGATCCGCCACAGGCTGTATCCCGGCTGGACGACGACCGAGCCGCCGGCGAGCACCTCGGGCGTGACCTCAGCGCGCTGGAAGGGCAGCTCGACCCGGGCGACAACCCGTCCGCCGGCACCGAGAAGGTCGGCGCGGAGCGTGTAGTTGCCAGGAGGCACCTCGGCTTCGGGGGTCAATCGCCAGGCAGCGGTTCCGCTCGGCGCCTCGCCGACCAGGCGGTTGTCGAGATAGATGCGGACGTCGCCTTCCGGCTGGGCCTTGCCGGAGAAGATCACCCGGCCGGCCTTGTCGTAGTCGATGACGTCGACGGTGACCTGGCCCTGCGGCTGGCCCGGAGGGGCCGGGGCGACGGCCGGCGGACGCTGAGCCGGCGGCGCCTGCAGCACCGCCGAAGGCCCGGCGCCTTCGACCCGCGGGACCGAGAGCGCCAGGCTCTGGCCCGGCTGGGCCGCCGGCTGCCCGGCGATATCCCTCTGGCGCTCCGGCACCACCAGCACGACCTCGCGCTCGGAGGCGACGACCGGCCCGTCGCCGAGCTTCGCGCCGAGCGACAGCGTGCGCCCGCCTGGCGTCAGCGGCGCGGACGGAAGCAGAACCCATTCGCCGCGCGCATCGGCGATAGCGATGCCGAGATCCTTCTCGCCGTCCTTGACCGTCACCTTGGCTCCAGGGGCGGCGCGGCCGGCGATCACCGCGCTGCCGTTCGGCGCGACTCGCACGACGTCGAAGGACGGCATCACGACGGCCGGCGCTGCGGGAGTGGAGAGCGGCGGTACGGGCCGAGGCGCGACCGTGGCGGGCGGAGGGCTCGCCGTTGCGGCCGCCGGGGCAGGAGACGCCGCAGCCGATGCCGACGGCAGGCCGGCGCTCTGCGGCGGGGCCGGCGGCGCGGCGGGCTGGGGAGCCGCCGCGACCTGTGGCGGTGTTGCGGCTTGCGTCGGCGCTGCGGCTTGCGGCGTCGTGGCAGTCGTCGCCGTCGTGACTTGCGGTGGCGCTGCCGGCGGCGTTGCGGGTTGCGGTGCGGCTGCGGCCTGCGGTGCCGGGGCGCTCGGCGGCGGATTGATCGGCGCGGTCGTTGCGGTCGCCGGCTTCGACGTCGCGGCGGGCGGGTCGGCGCGCTCGCCGCCGGCGAGCCAAAGCAGCCCGCCTCCGACGAGCGAGCCGAGGACGACGACGGTAGCCACCGCTACGACCAGAAGGCGCCGCATGGCGACGTCTCCCCCTGTGCGATCAAATGCTTGTGAAGTCTATCCCGGACGGCCTCCGTTGCCTAGGACGCGGCGCTCAGGGCATGATCGATGCCGCTGCGGCTCGGGCGGGGGCACGAACCGTGGTGGTCGACACACAGAAGAACCACCGGAGGGACGACAATGAAGATTCGGACGCTGACCCTGGTCCTTGCAGGCGCGCTCGCGGCAGCGGGGCTCGGGCTCGTGCCCCAGGCGGACGCGCAGTCGCCGATGCAGATTCATGAATCGCGGGTGACGGCGATGAAGGAGCTCGGCGCCAACATGGGCGTCATAAACACCAACCAGAAGGAAGTCGCCAACCACCCGAAGGTCGTCGCCGCGGCGACGATCATCAATAACCACGCCAAGAACATGCCCGGCTGGTTCCCGGCCGGTACCGACATGGTGGCGGTGCCGAATGGCGGCAAGAACCATTCGAAGATCGAGATCTGGCAGAACAAGGCCGACTTCGACGCGGCCGCCAAGGGCCTCGAGACCGTCAGCGCCGACATGATCCGGATCGCCGGCGGCACCGACAACAACGCGGTGCAGGACCAGTTCAAGAAGATGGGCCCGGCCTGCGGTGCCTGCCACTCGAAGTACCGCTCGCCCCTTCAGTGATCTCGGCGTCCGGGACTCGAAACCCCGAGCGCCTGTTGCCATGCGCCCCCGCTTTCGACGACGGTCGGAGGCGGGGGCGTTGTCATTTGGAGGTTGTCGTATGGGGACTCTGAAGCTGCTGCTCGTCTGGGCCGTTCTTGCAGCGGCAATTGCCCAGCCGGCCTCGGCGCAGGACCTCGTGCGGAAGGGCGAGTACCTGTTCCACGCCGCCGGCTGCGCCGGCTGCCACACCGACCCGGCGACCAAGGGACCGCTGCTTGCCGGGGGGCGGGCGCTGAAGACGCCGTTCGGCGTCTTCTACAGCCCGAACATCACCCCCGATCCGACCCATGGCATCGGCGGCTGGAGCGACGTCGACTTCGTCAAGGCGGTGAAGGGCGGCGTCGGCAAGGGCGGCACTCATCTCTTCCCGGCCTTCCCGTTTCCCTCCTATGCGGGGATGACCGACGACGACGCCAGGGCGATCAAGGCCTACATCTTCAGCGTACCGGCGGTGGCCAAGGCGAACCGCCCGCATGACGTCTCCGCGCCCTTCGGCTGGCGGATCGCCGCCTGGGGCTGGCAGCTGCTGTTCTTCAACGGTCCCGCCGCCCCGCCGGCGCCGGCCGGCGCCTCGGACGAGGTCAAGCGCGGTCACTATCTCGCGACCGCGCTTGGCCATTGCGGGGAGTGCCACACGCCGCGCAATGCGCTCGGCGTGCTCGACCTCTCGCGCCACCTCGCCGGCAATCCCGGTGAGGTAGGTGAGCGGACCCCCAACATCACCTCGCACAAGACAGGCGTCGGCAATATGTCGGCGGACGATCTGGAGGCGATGCTGGAATCCGGCATGAAGCCGGACGGCGACGTCCTCGCCGGCGAGATGGCGGAGGTCGTCAACGAGACCACCGGCAAGCTGACGCCAGCCGACCGCAAGGCGCTCGTCGCCTATCTCCGGGCCACCACGCCACTCCCGTCAGCACCCAAGAAGCAGTAGCGTTCTCGCGCATGCCGAAGATCCGTTCGCTCTGCGTCTATTGCGGCGCCTCCGCCCGCGTCGCCCAGGTTCATCGCGATGCCGCCGCAAGTCTCGGCCGTCTCCTGGCCGAGGCGAAGATCCGGCTGGTCTTCGGCGGCGGCCGGGTCGGTCTCATGGGCATCCTTGCCGATGCCGCGCTCGCCGCCGGCGGCGAGGTCGTCGGCATCATCCCCGAGCACCTGGTCCGGCTCGAGGTCGGCCACCAGAGCGCCAGCGAGCTTCTGGTGGTGGGGACAATGCACGAGCGAAAGCAGAAGATGGCCGACCTATCCGATGGTTTCGTCGTGCTCCCTGGCGGCCTCGGCACGCTGGACGAGACCTTCGAGATCGTCACCTGGAAGCAGCTCCGCCTGCACGACAAGCCGATCGTCCTGGTCGACGTCGCCGGCTACTGGAAGCCGCTGGCCGGCATGGTCGAGCACATGATCAACGAAGGCTTCGTCCAGCCGGCGCATCGCCGCCTCTTCGGCGTCGTCGACAAGGTCGAGGACGTGCTCCCGGTGCTGGAGGCGATGCCGGCGCCGGCCTTCGGCGCGGACGTGAAGTGGGCGTGAGCCCTCGTTAGTCGATGGGCGCGCCGGCACCGGCCGCCTCGGCGAGCAGGAAGTCGCGGAGCGCCATCGTCTCTTCGTCGGTCTCGGCCGCTTCCGGCCAGCGCAGCACATAGGCGCGGCTGGCGCCGATGGCCGCGTCGCCGAGCGGCCGGACCAGTCGTCCGGCCGCGAGCTCGCGGTCGATGAGCGGCGAGCGGCCAAGAGCGACGCCGTGGCCGTCGATCGCCGCCTGCATGCACATGGCGAAGTGGCTGACGCGGAACAGCCGTGACGACTTTCCGTCGTCGACGCCGAGACGCGTCAGCCATTCCAGCCAGTCGATGTCCGGAGAAGTCTGCTGATCCTCCTGAATCAGCACGTGCCCGGCGAGGTGCCGAGGTTCCGACAGCGGGCGCTCGTTCGTCGGCAGGTTCGGGCTGCAGACCGGGAAGACGGCGTCCCGCATCAGCGCGGCCTCGTGGCGATGAATGCGGAAGCGGTCGACATGGCGTTTGACGATGGCGAGATCCATCTGCTCGCGCTCGAAGGAGGGCTCGCCAGCGTCGAACGAGACGACATGCGGCTCCAGGTTCGGAAAGCGACCGGCGAAGACGGGCATGCGCGGCAGCAGCCAGTAGGTCGCGACCGGTGTCGGCGCGAAGATGGTGAGGACGCGGCGGGCGTTCCGCATCTTCACGCGATCGGTCGCCTCGACCAGTTCGAGAAACCCGGCCTCGACGCCCTTCAGCAGCAGCCTGCCTTCCTCGGTCAGGACCATCCCGGGATTGAGGCGAAGGAAGAGCCTGGATCCCAGCGTCTCTTCGAGGGTCCGGATCTGGTGGCTGACCGCGCTCGGCGTGATGCCGAGTTCCTCGGCGGCAGCCGAGAAGCCGAGGTGACGCGCAGCCGCCTCGAAGGTCCTGAGCGCATTCAGCGAAGGCAGGCGGGTATAGCGGCCGGGCATGGCGGCTGTGAATCCGTTTCATCGTGCCGACGAAAAATCATCGTTTGTCGGAGGCGTCGGCGTCTCATACAATATAAAAATGATATTCGCAGTCGTCATCAAAAATATCGACCGAAAGATCATAATAACGATCAATATTAGTGATCTATTGTCGTTGGTCTATACTGTAACGACTTTGTTTCGGCGCATCGCCGTCAGGCGGGGGCCGGGAACGGCCGCGGAGCTTTTTGGGCCCCGGCTTCGGCGCGACCTCGGGCTCGTCGGCGCGGCCGAGCCCGACGACCGCATGGCGCTGCTGAGAGCCCGCGCCAAGCCGCCGATCTGAAACTGGCAGACCGGGCTGCGACGCCCTGGCGCGCTTGCCTTCTAGGTCGCGGCTGATATGTTTCCGGCCCTCTCTCAACAGTCCCCGGTGCCAACGCCCATGGCCAAGATCAAGGTCAAAACCCCGGTCGTCGAACTCGACGGCGACGAGATGACGCGGATCATCTGGAAGTTCATCAAAGACAAGCTGATCCTGCCCTATCTCGATATCGACCTTAAGTATTACGACCTCGGGGTCGAGTACCGGGACAAGACCGAGGACCAGGTCACGGTCGACTCGGCCAAGGCGATCCAGAAATACGGCGTCGGCGTCAAATGCGCGACCATCACGCCGGACGAAGACCGGGTGAAGGAGTTCAAGCTTAAGAAGATGTGGAAGTCCCCGAACGGGACCATCCGCAACATCATCGGCGGCACCATCTTCCGCCAGCCGATCGTCTGCAAGAACGTGCCGCGCCTGGTTCCGGGCTGGACCCAGCCGATCGTCATCGGCCGCCATGCCTTCGGCGACCAGTACAAGGCGACCGACTTCGTCGTGCCGGGGCCCGGCAAGCTGACCATGACCTTCACGCCGGCGGGCGGCGGCAAGCCGGTCAACTACGAGATCTTCGACTTCCCGGGCGGCGGCGTCGGGATGGGCATGTACAATCTCGACGATTCGATCATCGGCTTCGCCCGTGCCTGCTTCAACTACGGCCTGACGCTGGGCTGGCCGGTCTACCTCTCGACCAAGAACACCATCCTCAAGGCCTATGACGGCCGCTTCAAGGACCTGTTCCAGAAGGTCTTCGACGAGGAATTCGCCGACCGGTTCAAAGCCAAGAAGATCGTCTACGAGCACCGGCTGATCGACGACATGGTGGCCTCCGCCCTCAAGTGGTCCGGCGCCTTCGTCTGGGCTTGCAAGAACTATGACGGCGACGTGCAGTCCGACACCGTGGCCCAGGGCTTCGGCTCGCTGGGTCTGATGACCTCGGTGCTGCTGACCCCGGACGGCAAGACCGTCGAGGCCGAGGCCGCCCACGGCACGGTGACCCGCCACTACCGCGACCACCAGGCCGGCAAGCCGACCTCGACCAATCCGATTGCGTCGATCTACGCCTGGACCCGCGGCCTTTACTACCGCGGCGAGTTCGACGGCACGCCCGACGTCAAGCACTTCGCCGAGACGCTGGAGCGGGTCTGTGTCGACACCGTGCAGGACGGCTCGATGACCAAGGATCTCGCGATTCTCATCGGCCCGAACCAGCCCTGGCTCAACACCCAGCAGTTCCTGGACAAGCTCGACGCCAATCTGAAGAAGGCGCTGGCATAGCGCCACCCGTCGTCGGCGTCGCTGGCAAGGCCTCCCGCGTCAGCGCGGGAGGCCTTTTGCTTTCTAGCGAACGAGCGGCGCGGCCCTCGGCATGTCGAGGGCCTGCGTCGTCGGCGCCATCATGTATTGCTGGATGCCCATCTTGCGGCGTCCGTCGGTGGCGCTGGGGGGGGCGGTCGAGAGCGCGGAGATCTTGGCCGAGGCCGCCCGGGGATCGCTGCTGATCCAGTTGGGCGAAGTGAAACCGGCGGCAGGCTGGGCGAAGCCCTGGGGCATGGACCGGCCGGAGTCGGCGGCGGCGGCGGCGAGTTGGGTGTTCTCCGGGTTGCGCTGGAGTTCGGCCCACAGCTTCAGGACCTTGGCGCGGTAGCGTTGACCGAGCTCGGGCGTCGCCGAATGGTAGTAGCCGACCGCCTCGGTCCAGGTCTTGCGGTCGTCCTTAAGCTCCGCCAGGTGGCGGGCGGCATAGGCCACGTTCTTCTCGGGCTCGAAGGCCTCCTCGAGCGAGGCGAAGGCCCCGGCATGCCAGACCTGATTGACCTGCATGCAGCCGATGTCGATGGAGCGGACGCCGCGGGCCTGGAGCTTGCGCACGAAGGCAATCGCTGCCGCCTTTGAGGGGAAAAAATGACCTACCCCCTCGGCATTGATGGTCCACGGCCAGGCGACCGTCCGGCTGGAGGAGGCGTCCCAGCGGCCGGACTCGGCCAAGGCGATCGAGCGCAGCAGGTGGACGGGAATGCCTTTCTCGCGCTCGGCCTTGTAGATGGGACCGAGGCAGAGGTCGTAGCCGACATCCAGGGCCTGGCCGGCTCCGGGAGGCTGGCTCCCGAGGGCCTGGTTCACCGGCGGCTTGACGAAGGGCGTGGGGCCGAGGCCGGCCGAGGGCAGCATCGCCGGGGTGATGCCGGGCGAGACCGCGGCGGAAAGGGCGGAAACCGCCGTGGACGGCGGGCCTTGCATGCCTTGCAGCGCGTTGGTCCACCAGGCGCGATTGTCGAGAGGATTGGCCGCGGCCGGTTGGGCCGCGGCCAGAGTGGCCCCCAGGAGGAGGGCGGGAAGGGAGGAGAAACGAACCATCGTGGTCCCCTTCTAAGCAAGGCCGGTGCCAAGTGCGGGCAGCCTGCCGGAAGCGGCGGGGCGCCTCCTTGCCTCCGTCCGAGGGACCGGGAATACTTTGCCTTCACTCTAGGGGAGAGGCATTGCCATGACGCTCGGCCAGAAGCTGCTGTCCACCGCCCTGCTCTCGTCGCTGGCGGTCGTTCCCGCGGCCCCCGCAGCGGCGGAAACACCCCGCGACACCTTCGTTATGGCCATGGCCATCGACGCCATCAACACCCTCGATCCCGGCCGTCTCGGCGAGGCGGTCGGCGACGAGGTGATCAACAACGTCTGCGATGCGGTCGTCGCCCTCGATACCTCGACCGACGCCAAGGTCGTCCCCGGCCTGGCCGAGAGCTGGACCGTCTCGGAAGACGGGTTGCAGATCACCTTCAAGCTTCGCGACACCAAGCATCCCTCCGGCAATCCGGTGACCGCCTCGGATGCGGTGTGGACCTTCAACCGCACGCTCGCGATCAACACCATCAATGCCGGCACGCTTCGTGAGTACGGTCTCGGCGCGGACCGTGCCGCCGAAGCCTTCACCGCGCCCGACGACCGCACGCTGGTGGTCAAGCTCACCAAGCCCTATCCGACCAACTTCATCCTCGCCAACATCTTCGCCACCCGCGCCGCCTTCATCCTCGACCGCAAGGAGATGGCAAAGCACTACAAGGCGGACGATACCTTCATGAGGGGCGATGAGAAGTCGCCGGGCTGGCTTAACAACAACTCGGCCTGCGCCGGCGCCTACAAGCTCCGCTCCTGGACCTTCAACGATTCGATCGTGCTCGAGCGCAACGACAACTACTGGCGGGGCGCGCCGAGCATGCGGCGTGTGGTGATCAAGCAGCTCCAGGAGCCGGGCGCCCAGTTCCTGCAGCTCAAGGGCGGCGATCTCGACGTGGCGCGGAACCTCAACCCCGAAGGCATCGAGGGCGTGCTCGCCGACAAGAATCTGAAGCTCGCCTCGGCACTCCGCCAGACGATGCACTACGCGACCTTCAACACGCTGGACAAGGCATTCGCCGAGCCGAAGGTCCGCCTCGCCTTCCGCTATCTCGTCGACTACGACGCGCTCGCCAAGTCGGTGATGCGCCACGAGGGCATCGCGCGCGCCAGCCTGGTGCCGCTCGAGGCCTTCGGTGCGCTCGACGAGAAGGCAGGCCAGCCCTTCAAGCTCGACCTCGCCAAGGCAAAGCAGCTGATCACCGAGGCCGGATTCCCCAACGGCTTCAAGAAGGAATTCCTGTTCCCGCCGAACTTCCCGAACCCGGAAGTGGCCCAGCACATCCAGGCCAATGCCGCCAAGATCGGCATCGAGCTGAATCTGCAGGCCATGGCCGGCGCCCAGCTCTTCCCGAAGATGCGCCAGCGCGGCTTCGAGATGGCGATGCTGAACTGGAACGTGGTCCCGGCTGACGGGCACGCGTTCGTGTCGCGACTGGCGATGAATCCGGACAACAGCCCGAGCCTGCCGCCGAGCAACATGGCGAGCTGGTGGTCCGCCTACTTCGATCCCAAGGTCAACGAGCTGGGTGAGAAGGCGCTGTTCGAGCGCGACGAGGCGAAGCGGATCGCGCTCTATCACGAGATCCAGCGTCACCAGATGGAAAACGGCCCCAACGTCTTCATGTTCCAGATCAAGCGCAACGTCGGCATGCGCGCGTCGGTCAAGGAGTTCAAGTTCACCGGCAACCGCGCCTATTACCGCACGGTCGTGAAGTAGTCCCGTCCGGCGTCCCCGGCCTTCCGCCGGGGACGCTTTCTCTTCGGTCCTCAAGGAGTCGGCGATGAACGCCACCGAGCGGCGCGTCTTCACGCATGCGGATTTCGCCCGGGTCGAGCGGCACCTGCCCTGGGTGATGGCGAAGCATGTCCGCAACGCCCAGGTCTTGGCCCACTGGATCGGTGACAGCGACCGCTTCTGGTATCGCCGAGATACCAAGGCCGGCGCCACCTTCCTCATCGTCGATGCGGCGACGGGCACCAAGGTGCCGGCCTTCGACCACGAGCGCCTGGCCCTGGCGCTGGGTGAGGCGGTCGGCCGCAAGATCGCCGCGGGGGAGCTGGGGTTCTCAGTTTTCGCTTTCACGGCTGATCGTCAGGCGATCGACTTCGCCGCCCACGGCAAGTCCTGGCGCTTCCATCTCGCGTCCGGGAAGCTGGGGCCCGGCCCGTGGCGGCCGAGCGACGCCGAGCTGCCGTCGCCGGACGGACGCTGGGTCGCCTTCCTCAAGGGGCCGGACATCTGGGTCCGCGAGCAGGCGACGGGGACGGAGCGGGCGCTCACCGCCGATGGCGAGGAGCGCTGGGCCTACGGCAAGAGCCCCGACTCGAACCTGGTCACGATCACCTGGAAGCGGGCGGGCGCCGCGCCGCCGCCGGCCCTGTTGTGGTCGCCGGATTCCCGGCGCGTGCTGACCCATCGCCTGGATGAGCGCCGGGTGAAGCCGCTGCATCTCCACCAGTCGGTGCCGGAGGATGGCAGCGTGCGGCCGGTGCTGCACGAGATGCGCGTGCCTTTCCCGGGCGACGAGGAGCTGGTCCTTGCCCATCACCTGGCGATCGAGGTCGAGACCGGCCGCCAGGTCTTCGCCGACGTCGCCCCGCAGATTGCCGGCAATGGCTCGCCGATCGAGCGCGGGCGCCTCTGGTGGGACAAGGACGGAAAGACGGCATACGTCCTCGACGTCGGACGCGCCGAAAAGTGGATGCGCCTGCTTCGCTTCGATGCGACCTCCGGCAAGGTCGGCGTCATCCGCGAGGAGCGCAGCCCGACCTTCGTCGAGGCCAACCTCTCGCCCCAGGACCGCCCCAACATCCGGACCCTGGCGGGCGGCAGGGAGGTGATCTGGTTCTCGCAAGAGGACGGCTGGGCCCATCTCTACCTGGTCGACGGCGAGACCGGGCGGACGAAGAACCGGATCACCGAAGGCGCCTGGGCGGTCCGCGACCTCCTGCATGTCGATCCGGCGTCACGCACGGTGCTGTTCACGGCCGGCGGCATCGACCCGGACATCGATCCCTATTTCCGCCAGATCTGCCGGGCGTCGCTCGACGGCGGGTCCGTCACCGTTCTGACGCCCGAGGCCGCCGACCACTTCGTCGCGACCGTGCAGCCGCAGGTGCTGCTCGTGCTCCCGCTCGATATCCATCGGCCGAAGCCCGCCGGGGTCTCGCCGTCCGGTCGCTATGTCGTCGAGACCGAGAGCACGATCACCACCGTGCCGGTCTCGAGACTGAGAGATACCGGGGACGGGCGGGTGATCGCCGTTCTGGAGGAGGCGGACGTCGCCGAGGTCGTCGGCAACGACTGGCGCTGGCCGGAACCGGTGAAGCTGAAGGCGGCCGACGGCAAGACCGACATCTATGGCGCGGTCTGGCTGCCGACGGACTTCGATCCGGCGAAGCGCTATCCGGTCCTCGACCTGATCTATCCCGGACCGCAACGGACCCAGACGCCGTTCCAGTCCTTCACCGCGGACGCCGGCGGCATGCGGACGTTCCTGTTCCCGCGCGCCTTCGCCGAGCTCGGCGTGATCGTGGTGACGCTGGACGGCCGCGGCACGCCGCTGCGCTCGAAGGCGTTCCACGATGCCTGGTACGGCCGGATGGAGACTGCTGGCGGGCTCGAGGATCACATCGCGGCCCTAAAGCAGCTGGCGGCCGGGCGGTCCTACATGGACCTCGACCGCGGCGTCGGCATCACCGGCCATTCCGGCGGCGCCTTCGCTTCCACCCGCGCGCTCTTCCAGTATCCCGAGTTCTTCAAGGTCGCGGTCGCGTCGTCGGGCAACCACGACCAGCGCGGCTACATGGCGCAGTGGGGTGAGAAATACCAGGGCCTGATGTCCGAAGGTGCGTCATACGAGGCCCAGGCAAATGCCGGCATCGCGCATCGCTTCGACGGCAGGCTGATGCTGGCTTATGCCGACATGGACGACAACGTGCCGCCGGCGCTGACGCTCCAGGTGGTCGATGCGCTGATAAAGGCCAACAAGGACTTCGACCTCTTGGTCATGCCCAACCACAACCATTCCACGATCTACCGCGATGGCTACTTCTTCCGGCGTACCTTCGAGTTCTTCCTGAGGCACCTCGTCGGCGTCGAGGTCGAGCCGGGTTACAAGATGCAGGGCGGGTGAGCGACTAAACCGTCTGCGATCCCCGGAAGGCGCGGATGTGGAAGGCCGCCTGGGCCGGCCCGTAGCGATGCGCGGAACCGATCGGACAGGCGCCACGGGCAAGGCAGCCGACCGTCATGCAGGCGCTGCCGGCAGGCGATGACAGGTGCGTCCGGCAACCGGCGACATCATAGCCGTCGCTCGAGAACGCCGAGACGGGGCAGCGCGTGAGGCAAGGCTTGTCGGCGCAGCTATCGCACGGGCTATTGCGAGCTGTCGTCGGCTCCAGATCCAGGCGTTCGCGAAAGGCGAGAGCGCCGCGATAGCTGTGCCAGAGGCCCCAGTCCGGGTGGACCAGGATGCCGAGCGGCGAGACGAAGACCCGGTCGGCCCGCTGCGCCCAGCGTTGGAACGGCAGCCAGGGCGGACCGGCAAAAGGGTAGAGCGGTGCGGCGTCGACCGCGGCGGCAATGCCGTCGATGACCCGGCGCGACCAGCGATCCAGTGGATTGCGGGCGCCGTCGCGTGCTTCCGGTGAATCGGCGAAGGTGGGCCAGCCCTCGCCGCCAACCCAACCGAGCAGGACTAGCGTCGCCGCCGGCATTGGTACCCCGTCCTGCTCGGTAACGTGGAATGCCCCGCGGATGCGGAGACCCGCGCGCGCCGCCAGATCGCGAACGGGTCCTAGTCCGGCCAGCGGAGCAGGCGCTCGAAGCGCCGGGCCTTGCGCTCGGCGACGCTGTACTGCTGCGGACGGTTCCGCTTCCTCGCCTCGCCGAGCTCGTGGACCACGCGGTCGGCCACCACCTCGGCCTCGCCTGGATGCAGGTTGCAGGGATCGAGCTGGAAGAACCCCTGCTCGGCCTCGTGGTCGCGCACGATGACCGGCGGGTCGCCGGCGGCCAGCGCATCCGCCAGCTCCCAGGCGGTGATGCGCGCAGCCTCCGGATCGACCTGGAGCATCAGGCGGTCGAGCGGGTTGTCGGTAGGGTCGGGGATGATGGTTGCGGTGACGCCCGGCAGCCCGGCGAAGCGCCTGACCCAGAGGTCGAGATAGCCCGTCTCGAGCTTGCGCACGGCGGCATGGTCGCGGGTCTCCCAGGCCTCGAGCGCGGCGATGGTGCCGGCAATGCTTTCCTTGCCCACCTTCATGCCGCGGCCGATACCGAAATTCTGCAGGAAGGTCGAGCGCACGAGCGCCTTCTTGCCGCCGACGATGCCGGCGGTGGGTCCGCCTAGGAACTTGTGTGCGCTGTAGATGACGAGGTCGGCGCCGGCCGCGTGGAAACCCTTCAGATCGTATTCGGAAGCCAGGTCGGCGACGACCGGGACGCCCTGGTCATGGGCGACGCGGGCGAAGTCGTCGAGCGGGATCTGGCCGTACTGCACGGTGTGGTGCGAGACGACGTAGAGGGCGGCTGCCGTCCTCTCGGTGATCTTGTGGGCGAGCTGGTAGGGCCTAGCGTCGGTGACGTTGCCGACGGGAACGCAGACTCCTCCGGCCAGCCGGATCGCCTGCTCGATCGGTGCGCCGTAGCCGGTCATGTGACCCATCTGGATCACCACCTCGTTCCTCATGCCGGAGGTGTCGGGGAGCTGCTCGATCTTCGCCAGATCCGGGCCGGTCATGCAGGCGGCCAACGCCAGAGTGATCCCGGCCGAGGCCGAGGCGGTGACGAATCCCGCCTCCGATCCGGTCGCCTTGGCGATGGCGCGGCTCGCCTTCCGGTGCAGGTCGTTGACCTCGACCCATTCCGGCAGCACCTCGCTTGCCGCCTTGACCGCCGCCGGCACCACGATCGAGGCGCCGAGGGCCGTCATGGTTCCGGAGACATTGATGATCGGCCGGAGGCCGAGGCGGGCGCGGATATCGGAGCGGGGCTTGGCGGCCATGGGGGTCAGTGCTTCATCTCGATGCGGGCAAGGAAGGACTTGAGGCGCTCGTGGCTGGCGGCATTGGCGAGGACCTCGCGCGAAGGCCCGTCGATCTGCACCCGGCCGTCATCCATGAAGACGATGCGCGATCCCACGTCGCGGGCGAACGTCATCTCGTGGGTGACCACGATCATGGTCATGCCGTCCTTGGCGAGGCCCTGGACCACCGACAGCACTTCGCCGACCAGCTCGGGATCGAGTGCCGACGTGATTTCGTCCAGCAGCAGCACCTTCGGCCCCATGGCGACGGCGCGTGCGATGCCGACGCGCTGCTGCTGGCCGCCGGAGAGCTGGCTCGGCAGGCTCTGCAGCTTGTCGGCGAGGCCGACGCGGGTGAGCCAGTGGGTGGCGCGGTCCTTGGCCTCGGCCTTGGAGATCCCGCGCACCTTGGTCAGGCCGAGGGTGACGTTCTCGAGCGCGCTCAGATGCGGAAACAGGTTGAAGAGCTGGAAGACCATGCCGATGTCGGCGCGGATCGGCGCCAGCGCCCGCTCGGACCGGCGCTTGCGGCTGCCGCTGCCGTCTTCGTAGCCGACCTCGACGCTGTCGACCTTGATCGAGCCGTCGTCGTAGGTCTCCAGCAGGTTGATGCAGCGGAGCAGCGTGGTCTTGCCGCTGCCCGACGGGCCGATGACGCAGACCACCTCGCCCTTGGCGACGTCGAGGTCGACGCCGTCGAGGACTCGGGTCGTCCCGAAGGACTTCTTGACGCCGCGGATCTGCACGAGGGATTGGGACACCGGCTACTCCCGGATATAGGCGAAGCGGGCCTCGAGCCGGCGGCTCGTCTGGCTCAGGCTGTAGTTGATGATGAAGTACATGGCGGCGCCGAGGAGATACATCGGTAGCGGGTCGTAGGTGCGGCCGATCACCTGCTGGACCGCCAGCGTCAGGTCGACGATGCCGGCGAGCGAGACCAGCGCCGAGCCTTTGACCGCATCGGCGACCGCATTGATCCAGGGCGGCAGGAAGCGGCGGACCGCCTGCGGCAGGATCACGTATTGCAGGCGTTGCGGGAACGTCAGCCCGATCGCCTTGCCGGCGTCGGTCTGGCCGTAGTGGATCGACTGGATGGCGCCGCGGGCGATCTCGGCCACATGCGCGGTCTTGAAGGCGGCGAGCGCGATCACCGCAGAGCCGTAGTTTCCGAAGTCGATACCGAGCAGCGGCAGGCCGTAGATGATCAGGAAGATCAGGACCAGCAGCGGCGTGCCGCGCAGGATGTCGGAGTAGATGCGGATCGGCAGGCGCACCCACCAGGGGCCGTAGACCAAGCCGACACCGCTGAGGACACCCGTCGCCAGCGAGATCGCGACCACCAAGCCCGAGACCGCCAGGGTGACCAGCAGGCCCTCCCAGAGGAAGGGAAGCGTGTTGGCGATGTAGGCGATCATCGCCGCACCAGGGAGAAGCGCCGCTCGAGCAGGCGGAGCCCGTGCAGCAGCACGTAGCAGGTCACCAGGTACATCGGCCAGACCACCAGCCAGACCTCGATCACGCGGAAGGTGTTGGTCTTGATCCAGTTGGCGCCGTAGGTCAGTTCCGGGACCGCGATCACATAGGCGAGCGAGGTGTCCTTGAACAGCGAGACATAGACGTTGGAAAGCGACGGCAGCACGATCCGGAACATCATCGGCATGCGGACGTAGAGGAAGCGCTGCCAGGGGGTGAGGCCGATCGACTTGCCGGCGTCGATCAGGCCCTTGGGAATGGCATCCAAGCCGGCGCGGAACACCTCGACAAGATAGGCGCCCGAGTAGAGCGCGAGCGTGGCGACGAAGCTGGTCTGGGCGTCATAGGCGAAGCCGCCGGCCGACGGGATGCCGTAGAAGACGAGGTAGACCAGCAGGAGCAGCGGCACGTTGCGGATGAACTCGACATAGGCCGCGATGGCGGTGCGGACCAGCCGTCCGCCGCCGGTATAGGCCAGCGCCAGTCCCAGGCCGATCACCATGCCGATCAGGATCGAGACGAACGCGATCTCGAGCGAGAGCAGCAGCCCCCAATAGAGCTTGTCGGCATAGCGCCAGACGAAGTTGAAGTTGAAATGGTAGTCCAAAGATTGATGCCTGCGACGAGCCCTCCACCCCAACCCTCCCCCACAAAGGGGGGAGGGGGTACGAGGTGGCTCTTAAGCTCCCTCCCTCGGCGAAGCCGGGGGAGGGCTGGGGTGGGGGCGGGCCCCCGAAGGTCTTTCGACTTCAGATCGACGGGAATCCGGGAACGCGGCGAGGCGGCTTGGAGGCGAAAAAGTCCCCGAAAGCCTGGTCGTAGAGGTCGGTCTGGTGGCCGTGCATGTTGACGTTGAAGCAGGTGTTGACCCACTGCAGCCAGTCCGGATCGCCCTGGCGCATGGCGGCCGAGTAGATCTGGGTGTCGTAGTGGTAGCCCGAGTCCAGATACTTGTCGGGGTTCCGCTTCACCAGCCAGCCGACGGTCGAGAGATCGATGACGGCGGCATCCGAACGGCCGGAGTCGAGGGCCTGGATGGCATTCGCCTGGGTATCGAGCTGCAGCACCTGGGCGTTGGGCAGCGCCTTCGCCACCAGCTTGTCGGCGTCGACGTTCTGAAGCACCGATGCCTTGGCATTCTTTCCGGCGTCGATCAGCTCCTTGTGGGTCTTCATCTTGCCCTTGGTCGAGGTCAGGAGCGCCACGCCCTCGATGTAGTAGGGGCGCGAGAAGGCGACGAGCTGGGCCCGGGCCGGGGAGACCGTCATGAACTGGATGACGATGTCGACCTTGCCGGCGGTGATGTTGGGGATACGAGAGGCCGGATCCTGCTTGACGAACTCGACCTTGGTCGGGTCGTCGAACAGGCCGCGGGCGAGGATCCTCGCCATGGTGATGTCCATGCCGGTGAGCTGGCCCTTGTCGTCCTCGAAGTGCCAGGGAGCATTGGTCGATCCGGTGCCGACGATCAGCTTGCCGCGGTTCAGCACGGTGCGGAGCAGGCTCTGGGCGGGCGCCTGGGCGGCCGCCTTGTGCGGATCGAGAGTGGCCGCAGCGGCGGCGCCGACGGCGAGCCCAAGGCCGCCGAGCTTGAGGAAATCCCGGCGTGCCCGGGTTTCGTTGCCTGACCGTTCGGACATGTTCACTCTCCCCTTATTGCGCAATTGTCGAAGGAATATCGGATGGGTGGGGATCATGGCGCCGCCTAATTCCGGTGGCAAGGACCGGTGCCGATGCATGGAACGGTGGTCCGCATGATCACCGGCAGGGGCGGTCGGCGCGAGCGCTTCGCCTCACTTCAGCTTCTCGGCCCAGTCCTGTAGAGACCGGGTGATACGGAGTGCGGCCTCGAGCGCGCGCAGGCCCGCCTCGCCGTCGACCAGCGGCGGCCGTCCGGCGCGCACGCAGTCGACGAAGGAGGCGATCTCGAGCTTCAAGGGATCGGTCTCCGGTAGGTCGCGCTCTTCGATCTGGAAGTTGGGGAAGCCTTCGACCACCGGTCCGCCGCGGCGGATATAGGTGAGCTTCCGCTTGATGAAGTCGACCCGCGCATAGCCCGAGCGCTGGAAGAGCCTGAGCGTGCGCTCGCTCTTCATGCTGATCCGGCTCGCGGTCACGTTGGCGACGCAGCCGCCTTCGAAGACCAGGCGCGCATTGGCGATGTCCTCGTGGTCGCCCAGCACCGGCACGCCGACCGCGTCCAGGTCGACGATCGGCCGGCCGACCAGGTCGAGCACCAGGTCGATGTCGTGGATCATCAGGTCGAGGATGACGCTGACGTCGGTGCCCCGCGGCTTGAATGGTGCGATCCGGTGGCACTCGATGAACAGGGGCGCGTCGATCAGGCCGGCCAGCGCCTCGCGGGCCGCATCGAAGCGGACAAGGTGTCCGACCTGGAGGATGCGGCCCTGGTCCTTGGCAAGCCGTACCAGCTGGGCCGCCTGCTCGACCGTCTCGGCAATCGGCTTCTCGATCAGGCAGTGGATCCCGGCCCTGAGGCAGGCAGACGCCACGTCGAAATGCGCCCGGGTCGGCACGGCGACGGAGATGGCATCGACCCGGCCCCGGATCTCCTCGAGGCCGGTGAAAGCCTCGACGCCAAGGGGTCCGGCGACCGCGGCCGCCCGCTCGGCATCGGCGTCGACGACGCCGATGAGCCGCGCGCCGGGCAGGCTCCGGTACTTCTCCGCGTGCAGCCGGCCGAAATGGCCGACGCCGACGACCGCAACCCTGATCTCGTCCACGTTTCCTCGCCCAGGAGCCCGCCGAAGATGGGGTTATAGTAGGGGCAACAAGGAAAGGGGAGACCAGAGCGGTGGATTCCGGACACGGACAGGCCCAGGCCCTGATGGCCTTTACCGATGCCGACCAGGCGGTCAGGCGCATCGAGGAGATCTATGCCCAAGGCGCCGGCGCGATCCTCGGCGCCTTCGGCGCGCTCGCCCGGCCCGAGGGCCCCAGGCTCTCGGCTGCCGGTGCCAACTATCCCTATGTCGGCATCGCCGTCGGGCTCCACGACCTCCGCATCGACGCGCGGTTGAGCTATGGCGCGCTTCTCGATCCCGGCGTCTACGGCACGACGCTGACCCGGCCCGACCTCTTTGCCGACTACTACCGCGAGCAGATCGATCTCCTGATCCGGCACCACCGGGTGCCGGTGCTGGTCGGGGTCAGCGACCGGCCGATCCCGCTGCCCTTCATCGTCGAGGACTCGACCGCCGACATCACCGAGACGCAGCTGGCGGCGATGCAGGACCTGTTCGCGCTGCCCGACCTCTCGGTCACCGACGATTCGATCGCCAACGGTACGTATCACGCGCCGCTCGGCCGGCCGAAGCCGCTGGCGCTGTTCGAGGCCGAGCGCGTCGACTACTCGCTGCACCGGCTCGCCCACTACACGGCGACCTCGCCCAGATACGTTCAGCGCTTCATCCTGCTCACCAACTATCAGCGCTACGTCGATGCCTTCCGCCTGTTCGCACGCCAGCAGGTCGAGGAGGGTGACACCTATACGCATTTCGTCGAACCTGGCGACGTGGTGACGCCCAACAGCAGGCTGGTCCGCGACCATCCCTCGGGAGCGCCGGTCACGCATCTGCCGCAGATGCCGGCCTATCACCTGGTCACGCCCGACCGGCAGGGGATCACGCTGGTCAACATCGGCGTCGGTCCCGCCAACGCCAAGACCATCACCGACCATCTGGCGGTGCTGCGGCCGCATTGCTGGCTGATGCTGGGCCATTGCGCCGGGCTCCGCCGCAGCCAGTTCCTCGGCGACTACGTGCTGGCCCATGGCTATGTGCGGGAAGACCACGTGCTCGACCAGGACCTGCCGTCCTGGGTCCCGGTGCCGCCGATCGCCGAAGTCCAGGTGGCGCTGCAGGAGGCGGTCCAGCGGGTGACGGGCCTCGCCGGCCGCGACCTCAAGACCCGCATGCGCACCGGCACGGTGGCCACCACCGACAACCGCAACTGGGAGCTCCGCTATGCCGAGCTCTACGAGCGCCTGAACCAGAGCCGCGCGATCGCCGTCGACATGGAATCCGCCACCATCGCCGCCAACGGTTTCCGCTTGCGGGTTCCCTACGGCACGCTGCTCTGCGTCTCCGACAAGCCGCTGCATGGCGAGATCAAGCTCCGCGGCATGGCGAACGCCATGTACCGCGAGCGCATCAGCCAGCACCTGACCATCGGCATCGAGACCATCGGCATCCTGCGCGCCCAGGGCGTGCAGCAGCTCCATTCCCGCAAGCTCCGCAGCTTCGACGAGCCGGCGTTCCGCTAGTATGTCGGGGTGTGCTTGTTGTTGAGCCAGTACTCGTCCTTGGGCCAGAGGTCGGTGTTGATGTCCGCCGCCGGCCCGGCCTCCGACCACACCACCGCTGTCCGGCTGAGCGCGATGCGCCTGAACTCCTCGAGATTGACGTCGGCGGCGAGCAGATGCGCACGGATCGCCGGGTCTTCCGTGCGTCTGGCGAGCGCAGCCGCATCGTAAGGGATCGGCCGGGCACTGCCGAGCAGCGCCGGCGCCGCATAGACCACATGCGGGAAGACCGTGCGGAACGTCGCGATGGTGCGCTCGGTCGGCGCCCATTGCACGGCGATGCCGCCGGGCGCCAGATGATCGCGGACCTTCTCGAAATACTCCCGCGAATAGAGCAGGCCGCTATGCGCGGTGTGCGGCAGGATGGCGTCGGCCTCGATCACGTCGTAGGTGCGCCCGGCGAGGAAGAGGTCGTGGCGCCCGTCGCCGACGAGGATGTCGAAGCGCGGATCCTCCTTCAGGCGCTTCATGCCGAAGCGGCCGTCAGCCGCGGCGAAGCGGTCGATCAACGCCAGAACCGGAGCGACGATCTCGACGGCCCTGACCGACGTCGTCGCCGGGTTGGCGCCGGCCGCATAGGGCGTGCCGCCGGCACCGACGCCGACCACCAGGACCGACTGCGGCGACGGATGCACCAAAGGCCCGAGCGCGCCGAGGAAGGCATGCACGCTGCAGACCGGCAGGCAGCTCTGCGAATGGCCCTGGATGTACATGCGGTGGAAGCCGTTCTCGAACCGACGAAGCACGGCAAGACCCGTGTGGTCCTCGGCGACGTCGGCCGATTGCTGCGGATTGACCCCGTGAAGGCGGCCCCAGAATGCCTCGTTCGAAGGGACCAGCAGCGCCACCGCGACCGAGGCTGCGGCGAGGCCGAGGCTCCGCCGCCGCGCCGGATGATCGAGCGCCAGCACCAGCGCGAAGGTGGCGCCGGCCAGAAGCAGCGCGATCAGGGTGCCGGCGGTGCCGAGGAAGCGCAGCAGCAGGAGGCCGGTCACCAGGCCGCCGACGCTGTTCCCGAGGATATTGGCGAGCTGGATCATGCCGACCCGGTGCCCGACCAGATTGGGATCGGTCTGCACCGCGCGCTGGGCGAGCGGGAAGGTGAGGCCGAAGAGGATGCTCGCCGGCACGATCAGCAGCGCTGCGATCGCCGAGACTGCCACCACATTGGCCGTGGGCAGCTGGAAGCGGTCGACGTTGACGAGGAGCCCGGTCAGCCCGTCGAAACCGGCCAGCACGTAGAGGGCGAGGATCGAGACGACCGAGACCAGAACCATCGCCGCCTGCAGGCGGATGAAGAGGGCGCGCGGATGGGCGATGCGGGCGACCAGGCGCGCGCCGAGGAAAAGGCCGATGGCGTCGCCGATCAGGAGAAGGCCGAGGATGTAGGGAAAGCCATAGGCGTTCCCCTGCAGCAGCGTGCCGATCAGCCGATACCAGGCGACCTGGAGGGCGACGGCCAGCATGCCCGAGGCGAAGACCAGGATGCACCAGGCGCGGACGGTCCCGCTGTTCTCGACCGGGCGGTCGACGCGACTTCTCCCCAGATCCGCCTCGTCCTCGGCGGCGATCTCGCGCGAGGCGGCGGCGACCAGCGCCCCCAGGCCGACGAGCCCGTTGCAGACCGCACCCCACAGCACCGCCGGCCAGTATCCGAACGAGCCGATCAGCCAGAGCCCGGCGGCGAGGGCGCCGACACCGGCGCCGAGCGTGTTGATGCCGTAGAGGACCGAGATTCGGCCGGCCGCTTTGTCCATGTCGGAGACGAGCGCGCGGGCGAGCAGCGGCAGCGACAGGCCCATCAGAACAGTCGGGATCAGGAGCGCCACGAAGGCGACGACGAAGGTCAGCGCCCGCGACCGCGACAGCTCGATCAGCGTGTCGAGCAGGAAGTCGTGGAAGATCGGAATCGAGACCGCCGCATAGGCGCCGATGAGAATCTCGATGACGGCGAAGAGCAGCAGCGCCCGACGGCGGGGGAGGCGATCGGCGAAGAGGCCGGCGATCAGGCTGCCGATCCCGAGCCCGGCGAGGAAGGCGCTCACCACCAGCGAGGCCGACACCGTGTCCGAGCCGCCGAACAGGCCGAGCAGCCGCTGCCAGACCGTCTGGTAGATGAGCGCGCTGAAGCCCGAGAGGAAGAAGAGCGCGGTGACGATGAACCGGCTCGAGGCCGAGACCAGGACCGGTTGCACCTGTCATCCCTCGCAGAGCGTGGCTGGAGGCGATCCTGCCTCACCCGTCCGGGGGCCGCATCATAACGTCTGTTTATCTCGAGCGGACCGCATCCGCGACATCGTCACGTTGCAGACAGGCCCCCAGGCGCAATCTGCCTCAGCGGATCTGCATGCGTCCGATCGTCAGGCCGACCAGCTTCTGCGGCTTGATCGCCTCGGCGGTGAGCCGCTCCATCTCCTTGCGGAGGACCTCGACCGCGGCTGCCGTGTAGAGAGTGTCCGGGTTCTGCTTCCTCAGGAACAAGATCAGCGCGCTCTGCACCTTCGGCAGCTCGTTCTGGACCAACGGCCGGAAGTCCTGGGACTCGAGATGGATGGTCGCCTGCATGATCAGGAGGCGGGCCGAGCCGT
The DNA here is from genome assembly GCA_945871425.1 of Rhizobium sp. Q54. Taxonomy (GTDB): domain Bacteria; phylum Pseudomonadota; class Alphaproteobacteria; order SHVZ01; family SHVZ01; genus SHVZ01. Next base: position 34,367 of record CAMBVS010000020.1, read on the forward strand.
CCGCCCCCCGCATGTTGATGATCAGGTCGGGGATGTCGACATATCCGCCCGGCAGCTTGGACAGGTCGATCTTCGGGACCGGCGGCGGCTCGTCCTTGTTCGCCGTGCCGAGCAGGCCCGAGGTCATGACGCCGACGGCCGCGCCGATCAGCAGCACGAGCGGAAGAAAGACGAAGAGGACCAGCCGCTTGACTGAAACGCGGCGTTCGCTAGCCATGGGCGCACCATAGCACCGTGTCCCAGCGTCTTGTTAGCGCCTGTCGCCCGCTCCTTCGAGGAGCGCTGCCATGCTCATGCCGATCGCTTGTCGCCTTTTCTTCTAGGCGGCGGCGCGGCGGAGATGGTCGAGGAAGCTTCCGGCCGGCACGGCTGCGGACGTCGCATGCCGGGGCTGCCGGTCGAAGCGGGGCAGGCGGCGTCCGAGATCGGAACCCTCGGCTTCCGCGACCGGCCGCACCGGCGGATGCTGGCGGGCGAAGGCGAAAGGAGCGAGATGGGCCGAGGTGACGAGAACCTGCTGCATGACCGCCTCCTTGAGGATTTGGTCCGGGCAGTCTCTGCGTTCACGCCGATGTCGTCTGTGCGGTGTCTCACCTTGTGAGCCGCCGCACGGTGTGAGCCTGCTCACGCCTTGAAACGAAAGGGCCCCGGCGCTGGCCGGGGCCCTTGGCGTCTTGATTTGCGGGCGGCGCCTACTTCGGCGCCAGCACCATGATCATCTGGCGGCCTTCCATGCGCGGCATCTGCTCGACCTTTGACTTCTCCTCGAGGTCGGCCTTGACCCGCATCAGGACCTCCATGCCGAGCTCCTGGTGCGCCATCTCGCGACCGCGGAAGCGCATGGTCACCTTGACCTTGTCGCCCTCGTCGAGGAAGCGGACCATCGAGCGCATCTTGACGTCGTAGTCGTGGTCGTCGATGCCAGGGCGAAGCTTGACTTCCTTGATCTCGATGATGCGCTGCTTCTTGCGCGCCTCGTTCTTCTTCTTCTGCTCCTCGTACTTGAATTTGCCGAAGTCGAGGATCTTGCAGACGGGCGGTTCGGCCTGCGGCGAAATCTCGACCAGGTCGAGTCCGACGTCGCTGGCCGTTCTTAGCGCCTCGTCCAGGCTGACGACGCCGATCATGTCGCCACGTTCGTTGATCAACCGGACGCGAAGCGCCCGGATCTCGTCATTGACGCGGGGTCCGTCACGGACCGGGGCCGCATCGTGTGGGGGTCGCGGGGCTATCTACGCTCTCCTTCGCTCAGTTTGCATAACGGCCGCACCGTCAGCTCGACGGGGCGGCCGCTTCTTCTTTAAGTCTATGGACCACGTCGGCGAGCGCAAGGACTTCTTGCGCGTCGCCGCCGAGCCGGCGGAGCGCCACCGTCCGCGCCTCCGCTTCCTTCTTGCCGACGACCAGGAGCGCCGGGACCTTGGCCAGCGAGTGCTCGCGGACCTTGTAGTTGATCTTCTCGTTCCTGAGGTCGATCTCGGCCCTGAGCCCGGCCCTCTTGAACTCGGCCAGCACGTCCGCCGCATAGGCGTCGCCGTCCCGGGTGACCGTGGCCACCACCGCTTGTACCGGCGCCAGCCACATCGGGAACCGCCCGGCATAGTGCTCGATCAGCACGCCGATAAAGCGCTCGAAGGAGCCCAGGATCGCCCGGTGCAGCATCACCGGCCGGTGCTTCTGCCCGTCCTCGCCGATATAGCTCGCATCCAGCCGCTCCGGCATGACGAAGTCGACCTGGAGCGTGCCGCATTGCCAGTCGCGGCCGATGGCGTCCCTGAGCACGAATTCGAGCTTGGGGCCGTAAAAGGCGCCTTCGCCCGGGTTCATCGTATACGGCAGACCCGTAGCCTCGATCGCGGCCTTGAGCGAGCCCTCGGCCTTGTCCCAGATCTCGTCCGACCCGGCGCGGACGTCCGGCCGGTCCGAGAACTTGATGACCACGTCCTCGAAGCCGAAGTCCTTGTAGATCGAGCGAAGGAAGGCGCAGAAGCGGACGGACTCGCCCGTGATCTGGTCTTCCGTGCAGAAGATGTGGCCGTCGTCCTGCGTGAAGGCGCGCACCCGCATGATGCCGTGGATCGACCCTGACGGCTCATAGCGGTGGCACGAGCCGAACTCGGCCATCCTGAGCGGCAGGTCGCGGTAGCTCTTCAGGCCCTGGCGAAAGATCTGCACCTGGCCCGGGCAGTTCATCGGCTTCAGCGCGAGGATCTTCTCGTCCTCCGTCTGGGCGATGAACATGTTCGGGCGGTATTTCTCCCAGTGGCCCGAAGCCTCCCAGAGCGCGCGGTCGAGAAGCTGGGGCGTCTTCACCTCCACGTAGCCGACCTCTTCCAGCCGCCGGCGCATGTGGCGCTCGAGCACGCGGTAGAGCGCCCATCCGTTCGGGTGCCAGAAGACGCTGCCGACTGCCTCTTCCTGAAGATGGAAGAGGCCCATCTCCTTGCCGATCTTGCGGTGGTCGCGCTTCTCGGCCTCTTCCAGCTGATGGAGATGCGCCTTGAGCTGGTCTTCGCTCGGCCAGGCCGTGCCGTAGACGCGCTGGAGCTGCGCGTTCTTGGCATCGCCCCGCCAGTAGGATCCCGCCAGCTTCATCAGCTTGAAGGCGTGGCCGAGCTTGCCCGTCGAGGGCAGGTGCGGCCCGGTGCAGAGATCCGTGAACTTGCCCTGGCTGTAGATCGAGATGTCCTGATCCGCCGGGATCGTGGCGATATGCTCGGCCTTGAACCGCTCGCCGATCGACGTGAAGAAGTCGACCGCCTTGTCGCGGTTCCACACCTCGCGCGTAATCGGCTCGTCGCGGTCGACGATCTCGTGCATGCGCTTCTCGAGCTTCGCCAGATCGTCCGGCGTGAACGGCTCTTCGCGGTGGAAGTCGTAGTAGAAGCCGTTCTCGATCGCCGGGCCGAAGGTCACCTGGACCTTGTCGCCATAGAGCTCCTTCGCCGCCTCGGCCAGCACGTGGGCTGCGTCATGGCGGAGCAGCTCGAAGGCGTCCTGGCTCTTCGGCGTGACGATCTCGATCCTGGCGTCGCGGTCGATCGGCCGGACGAGGTCGGTCAGCTGGCCGTCGACCTTAATGGCGAGCGCGGCCTTGGCGAGGCCGGCACCGATCGACTTGGCGATGTCGGCGCCGGAGACGGGGTTGTCGTACCGACGGACGCTGCCGTCGGGTAGCGTGATCGCGGGCATGGCTATGTCACGTATGTCTTGTGGGGGGACCATGCCGTCCGGGCACGGTCCTCAAAAAAAAGCGTGCGCGCTCTATCAGGCCGAGCAGGCCTTGATAGTTCGGGTCGTGGCCGCGGAGGCGGCGAAGGCACAAAAATGGGCGCGCATGGCTCGATTCCGGGCGCATCTTTAACAGAGAACCGCCTAGGCGCGCAACCCGCGATCCGCCTGAAGGATATCCAGGAGCACGTTCGCGCTGTTGTGCTGCTCGTCCCGGGTGGCGAAGAGCAGAGTCAGGGTGCCCTTTTTCCCGAGCGCTGCCAACCGCCGGAGATGGGCGACGCCACCTGCCGAGGCGAGCTCGCGGCGATACCGCACCTGGAATTCCGGCCAGCGCTCGATCTGGTGGTCGTACCAGCGCCGGAGCTCCGGGCTCGGCGAGATCTCCTTCAGCCACTCGTCGAGCCGGGCGTCCTCCTTCTTGATCCCGCGCGGCCACAGCCGGTCGACCAGCACGCGGTAGCCGTCGCTTGCCTCGGCAGGCAGGTAGATGCGCTTCACCTCGATCATCGGGCGCTCCCGGAGGTCAGCAGGCGCCTCGCCACCGTCGCCGCCTCCTCGACGGTCAGATCGGCGAGGTTCGGTCGGCGCAAGGTCTCGACCATCAGGCCCCGTGGCGCACAGCGGGCAGGATCGCTCTCGGCCGAGAACAGGGCCAATGACGGGCAGCCGACGGCGGCGGTCACATGCATCGGTCCGGTGTCGTTGCCGACCGCAAGCTGGGCCCGGCGGGCGACGCCGGCGAGTTCCAGGATCGAGGTGCGTCCCGTGAGGTCGATGGTGCCGGGGGCCGCTGTCATGATATCGCGAGCCAAGCCGGACTCCTCGCGCGTGCCGGCGACGACAGGCAAGAGGCCGAGATCGCTCAACGCGCGGGCCAGCCCGGCATAGCCGGCGATCGGCCAGCGCTTGGCAGTCCGATGGGCGGATCCTCCGGGGACCAGGAGCGCGAAGCGTTCCGGCAGGCCGAGACGGGAGATGTCGGCGTCGAGCCACGACACCGCGGGCGGCGGCACCTCTGGAATGCCGGCAAGGCGAAGCTGCTCGGCCTGGCGGTCGACGGTGTGCATCTCGACCCGGTCGGGATAGTCGTGCGGGTGAGAGGCGCCGGGGGCGACGCCCGACCACTCCGGCGCCGGCGATCCCATCAGCCGGAAGTACCAGGCGGTACGCGACGAGGTCTGCAGGTCGTAGACCCGGTCGAAGCGGGCGGCCCGCAGGCGATGGATGGTCCCGAGCCAGGCGTCGAGGCGCCAGAGCGGCGGCCGGTCGTCGATCCAGACTTCCTGGAACCAGCCCGACGCACGGAGCAGCTCGGCGAAGGGCGGGCCGGTGAGCGCGATCAGATGGGCGTGCGGATGGTGGCGGCGGATCGCCTGGAAGGGCCCCAGCGCCTGGATCATGTCGCCGAGCGCGCCGTGGCGGATCGCCAGAACCTTCACGCCGCGCTCTGCTGTGCGCTCCGCCGCGCCAGCGCTTCCTCGTAGACGGCAAGCGTCGCCTCGCACATCGCCTGCTGGTCGAAATGCTGGCGCACGTGCTGGATCGCCACCTCCGCCAGCCGCAGTCGCGCCTCGACGGTCAGGTCGACCGCATCGGTCAGCGCCGTCGCCAGCGCCTGCGGGTCGCCCGGCGCCACCAGCCAGCCGGTGACGTCCGGGATGATGGTTTCGCGCGAACCGCCATGGTCGGTCGCGATGACCGGGCGCCCCATGGCCTGGGCTTCGACGGCGACCCGTCCGAACGCCTCGGGCTCGGTCGAGGCCGAGACCACCACGTCGGCCAGCATGTAGGCCGCCGGCATGTCCTGGCAGTCGCCGACGATGCGTACGCGGCCGGAGAGCCCCTGGCCGTCGACCAGACGCTCCAGCTCCTGGTGGTATTGGGTTCGGCCCTGGTCGGATCCGGCCAGCACGCAGACGATGTCCGTCCGCTTCAGGTGGGTCAGGGCCTCGATCAGCACGGTCTGGCCCTTCCAGCGGGTGAGCCGGCCGGGCAGCAGGATGACCGTGATGCCGTCGGGCAGCCGCCAGTCCTTGACCAGCTGGAGCATCCGGTGCGGCTGCACCTTGTCCGGCGAGAAGCGCTCGAGGTCGATGCCGCGAGGAATGAGGCGAAGCCGCTCGGGCGGCACCTGGTAGGTCTCGATGATGTGGCGGGCGATGAACTCCGAGGCGGCGATGGTGGGCTCGCCCTTGGCCATCACGCCGTTGTAGAGGCGCTTGAGCGCATTGCCGGCGCCATAGGTGCCGTGGAAGGTGGTGACGAACGGTTTGCCTTCGCGCTCGGCGGCGATCCAGGCCGACCAGGCGGGCGCCCGGCTGCGCGCATGGACCAGGTCGACGTGCTCGCGCTGGATCACGCGGACGAGGCGGTCGATATTGGCGCGGATGACGAAGGGATTCTTGGTATCGAGCGGTAGCTGGATATGCTGCGCACCCAGCCGATCGAGCTCCCTGACCAAGGTTCCGCCCGCCGACGCCACCAGCGACCGCCAGCCGGCACGGACGATGGCACCGGCGATCTGGACGGCGCCGCGCTCGACGCCGCCGGTTTCGAGAGCCGGAAGGACTTGCAGGATCGTCGGCGTGGTCATCGCCTGAGGAAGAATACGGAAGAGGGGCCACTGCCGATCATGTCGATTCGAAGACTATCACGGCCCGACGGCCACGAAATCGCGTTCCGCCGCGAGGTCGGGCGCGGTCCGGGCGTGATCTTCCTGGGTGGCTTCAATTCGGCCATGACCGGCGTCAAGGCGACCTGGCTCGACCGGCGCTGCCGGGCCGAAGGACGCGCCTTTCTCCGCTTCGACGGCTTCGGACACGGCGAATCGACCGGCAGCCTCGCCGAGGGCACGGTCGGCCGCTGGAAGGCGGATGCGCTCGCCGTGCTGGACGAACTGACCGAGGGACCACAGGTGCTGGTCGGGTCCAGCATGGGTGTGTGGATCGCCTCGCTGGCCGCCGAGGCCAGGCCCGGGCGCGTCGCCGGACTCCTCGGCATTGCCGGTGCTCCGGACTTCACCCGCGAGGTGATCGAGCCGTCGCTTTCTCCGGAGGCGCGCAGGGCGCTGGAGACAGATGGCGTCTGGCTTCGTCCGTCGGCCTATGGGCCGGAGCCCTATCCGGTCTCGCGGCGGGCGCTGGAGGAGGCGTCGGCGCATTTCGTCCTGCCGCGCCGGCTGGATTTCGGTTTCCCCGTGAGGCTGCTGCACGGGACGGCCGACGCCGACGTGTCGCCCGATCTCTCGCTCCGGCTCGCTCGTACCATCGACGGGCCGGACACGGCCGTCTCCCTGATCCCCGCCGGCGATCATCGGCTTTCGGAAGAGGCCGATCTCGCCCTGATCGGTCGTGCGCTGGATCAGCTTCTGGCCAGCGCCGCCAAGCCCTCGCGGTAGGTCGGGTAGCGGAGCCGGACGCCCAGCTCCTCCTTGATCCGCCGGTTGGAGACGCGCTTCAGCTCGTCGTAGAAGCTGCGTGCCATCGGCGAGAGATCGGCCGTCTCGAACGGGATCTCCGGCGGCGGTGGGATGCCGAGAAGGCGGCTCGCCTCGACGATCACGTCCTGGGGCGGTGCCGCCTCGTCGTCGCAGACATTGTAGGCGGTGCCGGGATGGGGCCTCGCCATCGAGGCTTCCAGCACCTGGACTATGTCCTCGACATGGATGCGGGAGAACACCTGGCCGGGCTTGATCACGCGCTTGGCGGTCCCGCTGCGTACCTGCTCGAAGGGACCGCGCCCGGGACCATAGATGCCGGCAAGTCGGAAGAGATGCACCGGGCGTCCATGCCGTCGCCAGAGATCGAGCCAGCCCTCCTCCGCCTCGACCCGACGGCGGCCGCGCTCGCCGGCCGGCCGGAGATCGCTCGACTCGTCGACCCAGTCGCCGCTGCGATCGCCATAGACGCCGGTGGTCGAGAGATAGCCGATCCAGCTCGTGTCCAGGGCGGCGACGGCCTCGGCGTGACAGTCGAGCACGGGATCGCCGCGATCGTCGGGCGGAACCGACGAGAGGAGATGCGTGGTGCCGCCAAGCGCAACGGAGGGGTCAACAAGCGGGCGGTCGCGATCGAAGAGATGAGCCTCGATACCCTCGGCTGCCAAGGCCTTCCGGGTGTCCTCGCTCCGGCAGGTGCCGACGACCCTCCAGCCGCTCGCCTTCAGCGCGCGGGCCAGCGCGAGCGCGGAATAGCCGAGGCCGAAGCAGAAGAGACGAGGCATGGACGGATAGGCTCCCGCGCCCTATCTAGCACGGGTGATCACCCATATCCTTCTCTTCGGCGTGATATCGCTCGTGGCGCCGGCGAAGGCCGAGGTCATCGGCGGCGAGGAATCCTATCGCGCCTGCATGGCGCTTGCCCGCTCGAACCCCACGGATGGCGAGGAGCGGGCGCGCGGCCTGATCGCGCTTCGGGGCGGAGCGCCGGCCCGGCATTGCCTGGCATCGGCGCTTCTCGGCCTCGGGCGATACGCCGACGCGGCCGATGCCTTCGTCGAGGTGGCGATCGAGACCCGCGACCCAGACTTGAGGATCGAGGCGCTGGGCCAGGCCGGGAACGTCTGGGTGTTGGCCGGAGACCTGTCGCGCGCCGTCGCTGCCTTCGGGCAGGCGATCAAGCTCCGATCCGATGATGCAGACCTCTTCATTGACCGGGCGATCGCGTTGGCCGCCGGCGCCAACTATTTCGAGGCGATCGACGATCTGAACCGCGCCCTCGAGCTCGATCCGAGACGGGCCGAGGCCTATGTCTTCCGTGCCACCGCCTATCGCTATGTCGATGCGCCGGACCTGGCGCTCCAGGATGCCGAGGCGGCGCTCGCTCTCAAGCCGGGGCTGCTTGAGGCGCTGGTCGAGCGCGGCATCCTCCGCCGGCTCGCCGGCAACGCCGCCGGTGCCCGCGCCGACTGGATCTCGGTCCTGCAAAGGTCGCCGGAGAGCCCTGCGGCCGATGCCGCCCGCGACAACCTGGCGAAGCTCGATCTCCGATGATCATCCGTCGGTATGTGCCCGACGATCTCGACGGCCTGATCGCGCTCTTCCATGCCTCGGTCCGCCGCATCGCCATCAAGGACTATACGGAGGCCCAGGTGAAGGCCTGGGCGCCGGATGATCCCGACCGCGAGCGCTGGACCGTCCGCCGCGCCAGCCGGCCGACCTGGGTTGCCGAGATCGACGGTGCGCTGGCGGGATTCACCGATCTCGAGCCGGACGGCCATGTCGACATGATGTTCGTCCATCCCGACCACCAGGGCCGCGGCGTCGCCGGCGCTTTGCTTCGTCAGGTCGAAGCCGAGGCGGCGCGGCTCGGACTCGGCCGGCTTTTCACCGAGGCCAGCATCACCGCCCGCCCTTTCTTCGAGCGGAAGGGGTTCCGCATGATCGCGCCGCAGACCGTGAGCGTCCGCGGCCAGGACATGGTCAACTACCGGATGGAAAAACTCCTCCGCTAGCTCACGCCGGCGCCCGCCGCCAGAGAACCGTCAAGGCACCGGCGGCGATCAGCAGCGTGCCGGAGACGCGGTTCACCGCCCGCTGGACCGAGGGCTTGCGGATGAAGTTGCGGGCTGCCGACGCCAGCAGCGCATAGGAGAGCGCGTTCAGCCCGCCCAGCACGACGAGGGTCGGAATGAACACCAGCATCTGCGGCAGGAACGGCTCGGACGCGGCCAGGAACTGCGGGAAGAAGGCGACGTAGAAGACGATGCCCTTAGGGTTGAGTGTCGCCGCCACGTAGGAGTGGATGAAGATGCGGGACCGGCTCCATTCCGGCGGTGGCGCGATCTCGGTCGAGGTCTCGACCGGCGCCCGCCAGAGCTTGGTGCCGAGATAGACCAGATAGGCGGCGCCGACCCATTTGACCGCGGTGAAGATCTCGGCCGATGTCGCGAGCAGGGCGCCGAGACCCAGCATCGACCCGGTCATCGCGGTGAAGTCGCCGAGCGCCACGCCGGCGACGATGGCATAGGCGGCACGGCGCCCATGGCCGAGCGCGTAGGAGATCACCATCAGCACGGTGGGGCCGGGAATGGCGACGACGACGGCCGAAGTCACGGCGAAGGCGATCCAGGTCTCGAAGCTCATCTCGGCTCTCCGCGGGGGAAAGCGGATCAATTCATCGGAATCCAGCAGATGCAACCCCGTGGTTCGGCGCTACAATCCGCGGCGTCCGCCTTCCACCGACAGGCCAGCCATGTCCTCGACCTGCCTCTTCTGCAAGATCGCCAAGCGCGAGATCCCGTCCCATGTCGTGCACGACGACGAGGACAGCTTCGCCTTCATGGACATTCGCCCGATCCGGCCGGGGCACGTGCTGGTCATTCCGAAACAGCACATCGACCATTTCTCAGACCTGCCGGAGGCGGCGGCGACCAAGGTACTGATGATCGCCCAGCGTCTGGCGAAGGCCATCCGCTCGAACTTGAAGCCGCCCCGAGTCGGCCTGCTGGTGGGAGGCTTCGCAGTTCCGCATGCTCACCTGCATGTGGTGCCCATGCATGACGGCCACGACCTGACCTCGCAGAACTACGCCAAGGTCGTGGACGGGAAGGTCGCCTACGACATCGCCAACATCCCACCGGCGCCACCGGAGGCGCTGGCGGAGATGGCGGCGCGGCTCAAGAACCAAGCCTAGCGTTCGACCGGCGACCCCGCCTATCATCCCCCGGCTTTTTCGAGATCGAGTTCAAAGGGAGCGTCCGATGGGTCAGTTCGGATTCGGCCAGTCCGTCCGCCGCAAAGAGGACGTGCGCTTCATCACAGGCCGCGGACGTTACACCGACGACATCAACCTGCCGGGCCAGGCGGCGGCCTTCGTCGTGCGTTCGCCGCACGCGCACGCCACCTTCAACATCAAGGATATCGCCGCAGCGAAGAAGGCACCCGGCGTGCTCCTGGTGCTCACCGGCGCCGACGTGGTCGCCGACAAGCTCGGCGACATCCCGTGCAAGGTGCCGATCAAGAACCGCGACGGCTCCAAGTCGGTGATGCCGCCCTATCCGCTGCTGGTCGACGGCACCGCGCGCCATGTCGGCGACGCGGTCGCGCTGGTCGTCGCCGAGACCCTGGCCCAGGCCCGCGACGCGGCCGAGCTGATCGAGATCGATTGGAATCCGCTGCCGGCCGCCGCCGACACCAAGGGCGCCGCCGCGCCCGGCTCCGCGCAGGTCTGGCCGCAGGCGAAGAACAACCAGGTCTTCGACTGGGAGCTCGGCGACGCCAAGGCCGCCGACGCCGCCCTCCAGAAGGCCGACCGGGTGGTCGAGCTCGACCTCATCAACAATCGCATCATCGTCAACTCGATGGAGACCCGGGGTGCGCTCGGCGCCTTCGACGCTAAGGAGGACCGCTATCATCTCTACACGTCCTCGCAGGGTTCGCACTCGATCCAGGGCCTGCTGACCGAGGTCTTCAAGGAGAAACCGGAGAAGTTCCACGTGGTGACGCCGGATGTCGGCGGCGGCTTCGGCATGAAGCTGTTCCTCTACCGCGAGTATTGCCTGGTTCTGTGGGCGGCGAAGAAGATCGGGCGGCCGGTCAAATGGGCGTCCGAGCGCCAGGAAGCCTTCCTCTCCGACACCCAGGGACGCGACCACGTGAGCACGGCGCGCCTCGCGCTCGCCAAGGACGGCTCCTTCCTCGGCCTCAAGGTTCACACCATCGCCAATCTCGGCGCCTACCTCTCGAACTACGGGCCGTTCATTCCGACGATGGCGGGCACCGGCATGCTCGCCGGCCTCTACTCGACGCCGGCCATCCACGCCCATATCCTCGGCGTGTTCACACACACCGTGCCGATCGACGCCTATCGCGGCGCCGGCCGGCCGGAGGCTGCGTTCCTGGTCGAGCGCCTCGTCGACGTCGCTGCGCGCGAACTCGGGCTCTCGCCCGACGCGATCCGGCGGAAGAACTTCATCCCGTCGCAATCGATGCCGTTCAAGACGGCGCTCGGCGAGACCTACGACTCCGGCGACTTCACCGGCGCCATGGACAAGTGCATGGCCGCGGCCGATTGGAAGGGCGCGGCGGCACGGAAGGCAGCTTCGCAGAAGAAGGGTAAGCTCCGCGGCATCGGCATGGCCTGCTACGTCGAGGCCTGCAGCGGCGGCGGGCCCGAGAATGCCTGGATCGAGGTCGAGCCATCGGGCGCGGTGACCGTCCGCGTCGGCACGCAGTCCAACGGCCAGGGCCACGAGACCGCCTATGCCCAGGTCGCCGCCGACAAGCTCGGCATCGACATCGAGCAGATCAAGGTGTCGCAGGGCGACACCGATGCGATGCCGTCGGGCGGCGGCACCGGCGGCTCGCGCTCGATTCCCGTCGGCGGCGTCTGCGTCGACGGCGCCGCGCTCGACGTCATCAACAAGGGCAAGAAGATCGCCGCCCACGTGTTGGAGGCGTCCGAAGCGGATATCGAGTTCGACGACGGGCGCTTCACCATCGCCGGCACCGACCGGCGGATGACCCTGTTCGAGGTGGCCGCCGCCGCCGCCGACCCAAGCCGGCGACCCGCCGGCGTCGAGTCGGGTTTGAACGGGACCAGCGGGTTCACGCCGCCGGCGTCCACCTACCCGAACGGTTGTCACATCGCGGAAGTCGAAGTCGATCCGGAGACCGGCCACGTCCAGGTCCAGAGCTACACCATCGTCGACGATTTCGGCACGGTGCTGAACCCGATGATGCTCCAGGGCCAGGTCCATGGCGGCATCGGCCAGGGGCTGGGCCAGGCGCTGCTGGAACGCTGCTCGTATGACGAGACCGGCCAGCTCGTCACCGGCTCGCTGATGGACTATTGCCTGCCGCGTGCCGGCGACATCCCCCACGTCGCTTTCGACATGAACCCGGTCAAGTGCAAGACTAACCCGCTCGGCCTCAAGGGCTGCGGCGAGGCCGGCGCCATCGGCGCGCCGCCGACGATCATCAACGCGCTGGTCGATGCGCTTCAGCCTTACGGTGTTCGGCACATCGATATGCCCGCCACGCCGGAGAAGGTGTGGGCGGCGATCCGGGCCGGCTCGGCGAAGCGGGCGGCGGAGTAGCGTGACGATCGAGGTCGCGGCGCTCCTGCCGGCCGTTGCGCTGGCGGCACGTCGGGCAGGAGCGGCGATCCTCCAGCACTACGAAGGCGACTTCGCCGTCGACCGGAAGGCCGACGGTTCGCCGGTGACCGCGGCCGACCATGCGTCGGAAGCTGTCATGTTGGCGGCGTTGAAGGTGCTGACGCCCGACATTCCCGTGGTCTCCGAGGAACAGGTCGAGGCCGGAAAGTTCCCGGACGTCTCAGCCGGGCGCTTCTGGCTGGTCGACCCGCTCGACGGCACCAAGGAGTTCGTCAAGCGCAACGGCGAGTTCGCCGTCGTCGCCGGCCTCGTCGTCGGCTTCAAGGCGGTTGCCGGGGTGATCTACGCGCCGGTTCCGGACGTCCTTTACGCCGGCGCCGCCGGCCATGCCTGGCGCGAGAGGGACGGACGCGTCGAACCGCTCTCCGCTCGCGTCGCGGCCTCCGACGGCCTCGTCGTCGCCATCAGCCGCTCGCATATCGGCCCGAAATTCGAATCCTATCTGGCGACCCTGCCGATCAAGGGGCGACGGCCCTGCGGCAGCGCCATCAAGTTCGGCCTGCTGGCGGCTGGCGAGGCCGACATCTACCCACGCTTCGGCCCGACCATGGAATGGGACACCGCGGCGGGCCATGCCATCCTCGAAGCGGCGGGCGGACGGATGGAGACGAAGGACGGCGAGCCGCTGATCTACGGCAAGCCGGGATTCCTCAACAACGGCTTCATTGCGCGGGGCCGAGCCGGTTAAGGATCTCGGCGGCGAGCGCCGCCATCTCCTGGCCGGCTGCGCTCGACGGACCGTGCTCGGCGATGCCGCGGCCCTCCAGGAGGGAGGCGGCGAAGGCGACGCGGCTACCGAGAACCGCCTCGGCTACCGGCACGCCGAGCTCGGCGTACTTCGCCCGCATCTGGTCGGCGAGCTTGCCGCGCGCCGGCATGCGGTTGAGGATCACCAGCGCCGGCCGCTTCTCGGCCTTGGCCAGATCGAGCGTGGTCTTGGTCGCCCACAGGTCCATCGGGCTCGGCTGTGCCGGCACCAGCACCAGGTCGGCCGAGCGGACCGCGATCTTGGATTCGGTCTCGGCATGGGGCGGGCTGTCGACGATCACGAGATCGACGATGCGGGCCAGCTTCTCGACCTCGCTCTGCACGCGCCAGCCGCCGACGCAGCGGAGCTCGATCGGAACCGCATCCTTGACCCGCGCGCGCTCGGCGAACCACTTGGTCAGGCTCGCCTGCGGATCGATGTCGACGACGCCGACCTTGTGTCCCTCCCCGGCCCAGGCGACGGCCAGGTGCGCGGCCAGGGTCGTCTTCCCGGCTCCGCCCTTCTGCTGCGCCACCGTCACGATGCGCGCGGTCATCGGCCCCTCCATGGAATCGCCCCTATTGTGCGGAGGCGGGAAGTGGCCCACAAGGTGCGCCGCGAACATGACAACCGCGACGGATTCCGCGATCGACGAGGCGACGGCCGCGCTTGCCGCCGGTGGCCTTGTCGCCTTTCCGACAGAGACCGTCTACGGCCTCGGCGCGGATGCGACCTCGGATGCGGCCGTCGCGCGGATCTACGAGGCCAAGGACCGGCCGCACTTCAATCCGCTGATCGCCCACGTTCCGGACCTGGCCGCGGCCGAACGGCTGGTCGTCTTCACCGATCCGGCGCGGCGGCTGGCCCGGGCGTTCTGGCCGGGGCCGCTGACGCTGGTCCTGGTACGCAAGGCCGGTTGCCCGGTCAGCCTCCTGGCCTCGGCGGGCCTCGACACGCTCGCAGTGCGCGTGCCCGACCATCCTCTGGCGCTGGCGCTGCTCCGTGCCTTCGGCCGCCCCCTGGTGGCGCCCTCGGCTAATCCGTCGGGGCAGCTGAGCCCGACCACCGCAGGCGACGTCCGCGATGCTCTCGGCGACAAGGTCGCGGTCGTCCTCGACGGCGGCCCATGCCGGGTCGGCGTCGAATCGACCGTCATCGACCTCTCCGGCGGGCACGCGGCTTTGTTGCGCCACGGCGGCGTTCCCGTCGAGGCGCTGGAGGCGATCCTCGGACCGCTGGCGGCGCCCGGAGACGGGCCGCTCAAGTCCCCGGGACAGCTCGACAGCCACTACGCCCCCCGGCTTCCCGTGCGCCTGGAGGCAAGCGAAGCGAAGGCGGACGAGGCGCTGCTGGCCTTCGGGCCTGAAGTGCCCGACGGTCTCAATCTCAGCCCGTCCGGCGATCTCGTCGAGGCCGCCGCCAACCTCTTCGCCTTCCTTCGCAGGCTCGATCGCCCGGGCCTGGCCGGCATCGCGGTGATGCCCATCCCGGATCGTGGGCTCGGCCGCGCCATCAACGACCGGCTTCGCCGCGCCGCCGCGCCGAGGCCGGCAGGGCAGGGACGATGAGGCTCATCGGCGCCTCCCCGCAGCTCGCCTCAGGGTCGCTGCAGCTGGCGGTTGCCTTTGCGCTGCCGCTGGCGATCGTCGCCCCCCTGGGCCTGGCACCGCTTCTGCTTGCGGCCGCTCTCGGGATTCTCGTCGGCGACGGTTGGCCGCGCCGCGTCCATCGCCATTTCGCCATCGCCACGGCCGTGCTCTCCCTGCTGGTCCTCTGGGGTGCTGCGAGCGCGCTCTGGTCGATCGACCCGGAACGCAGCATCTCGATGTCGGCGCGCCTTGCGCTCACCTTCGCCGCCGGCGGTGTCCTGCTCGACAAGGCGTTGCGCCTCGACCGCCGCGGGCGTCGTCGCCTGGCTGCGGCGGCGGCGATCGGCACCGCCGTCGGCGTTGCCGTCCTGCTGTCGGAGGCGATGACGGACCAGGTGATCCTACGCCTGGGGCGGGCCCTCATCGAGGCGCGCGAGCCGACGCCGGTGATGCTGAACCGGGCTTCGACGGTGCTTGCGCTGATGATCTGGCCGGCAGCCTATGCGCTCTATCGCTTCGGCGGCGCGGTGCCCCCGATCGTGATGCTGGCTGCGGCATTTGGCGCGTTGGCCTTGCTCGAGAACACCACGTCCTTCCTCGCCTGCCTCGGTGGATTTGCGGCGCTCCTTGCCGGGATCGCGATGCCGCGTCCGGTCCGCCGCATGGTGATCGCCGGCTCGGTCGTCGGTATCCTGGCAGCGCCTCTCGTCGTCTCGGTCCTGGCGGGCATGGAGTCCCTCCATCTCCAGATCAAGCCGTCGGCCGTTCATCGGCTGATGATCTGGCAGTTCACCGTCGATCGCATCGACGAACGGCCGCTGCTCGGCTGGGGTCTCGAGGCGACGCGAGACCTTCCGGGCGGGGACAACGAGGTCGCCTTCGCCACTCGGGACGGCGTGTGGACTCGGCAAGCCCTGCCTCTTCACACCCACAACGCCGCGCTCCAGCTCAGGGTCGAACTCGGCATCCTCGGGTCCGTCCTGCTGGCATTGCTCGTCGCCGGCGCCGGACTCGCCATCGGGCGGGTCGAGAACCGGGTTGCTCACGGCACCCGTCTCGCCTTGCTGGTGACGCTGCTCACGGTGTCGATGGGGAGCTACGGCGTCTGGCAGTTCTGGTGGCTCGCGGCGGTCGCGGTATCGATTGCCGCGCTGGTCGGGGTCGGCTTGCCGGACTCCGAGGAAACCGATACATCGAATTGAAGCCGCCTGATCGGGGATGACGATGACCGCTGCCGCCCGCTCGCCCGCCGCCCTCGCGCCGGACTTCATCCGGCGTCTCGAGGCGGCGTTGGGCCGGGGCGTGCTCGATGCCGCCGACGCGGCCCCCTATCTCACCGACTGGCGGGGCATGCTGCGGGCCGACAACGCGCTCGTCGTCCGCCCGGGCTCGACCGCGGACGTCGCCGCAGTCGTCCGCCTCTGTGCCGAGGCGCGCGTGGCGATCGTGCCCCAGGGCGGCAACACCGGCCTTACCGGCGGCTCGATCCCGTATGAGGACGAGGCAGCCGTCGTCGTCAATCTCGGCCGGATGAACCGCGTTCGGGCGATCGACCCGCTCAACTATGCCATGACCGTCGAGGCCGGCTGCGTGCTGCAGACCCTTCAGCGCACCGCCGAGGAGGCCGACCGTCTCTTTCCATTGAGCCTCGGTGCCGAAGGCAGCTGCCAGATCGGCGGCAACCTCGCGACCAATGCCGGCGGCGTCGCCGTGCTCAAATACGGCAACGCCCGCGACCTCGTGCTCGGCCTCGAGGTAGTGCTGCCGGACGGCACGATCTGGGACGGGCTTCGCGGGCTGCGCAAGGACAACACTGGCTACGACCTGAAGCAGCTCTTCCTCGGCGCCGAGGGCACGCTCGGCATCATCACCGCCGCGGTGCTCAAGCTCTTCCCGAAGCCGCGCGACAGGCGGACCTCGTTCGTGGCGCTTCGCGACCTCGACGCTGCGATCGAGCTCCTGGTGCGGATGCGGTCGGCGACCGGCGACCAGGTAGCGAGCTTCGAGTACCTGCCGCGGAACTGCCTCGAGATGGCGCTCCGCCATATCCCGGGTACCTCCGATCCGATGGCCAAGGCCCACGACCACTATGCTCTGATCGAGGTCTCGCGCACCGCCAACGAGGATGCCGGGTTCGTCGAGACCGTGGATGCGGCGCTCGGCAAGGCGATCGAGGACGGGCTGGTCCTCGATGCCGCCGTCGCCCAGAGCCAGGCCCAGGCGGCGATGTTCTGGAAGATCCGGGACTCGATGGCGGAGGCCCAGAAGGAAGAAGGACCGGCGATCCGCCACGACGTTTCCGTTCCGGTCAGCAGCATTCCCGAATTCTACCGCGACTGCCGAAAGCGCGTGCTCGCCCGACTTCCCGATGCGCGCATCCACGGCTTCGGCCATGTCGGCGACGGCAACCTGCACTACAACATCGCCGCGCCCAAGGGTGGCGATGCCAAGGCGTTCATGGCTCACATGCCTGAGATCAACGGCATCGTGCACGACTGCGTCGCCGAGTATCACGGCTCGATCTCGGCCGAACACGGCATCGGACGGCTCAGGCGCGACGAGCTGCCGCGCTACAAGAGCGCGGTCGAGCTGGCGCTGATGCGGAAGATCAAGACGGCGCTCGATCCGCTCGCCATCATGAATCCCGGCAAGGTGATCTGACCATGTCCGACTACACGGCGCCGCTGGCCGATCTCAAGTTCCAGCTCCGAGCCCTCGGCGGCCTTGATCACGTGCTGTCGCTGCCGCCCTTCGAAGGCGTCGACGCCGAGACCGTCGGGCAGATCCTGGACGAGGGCGGCCGCTTCGCCCGCGAGGTGCTGGCCCCGACAAACCGGGCCGGCGACACCACGCCGGCCGCACTCGAAAACGGCACCGTCCGGACATCGCCCGGCTTCGCCGAGGCCTATCGCCGGTTCGCGGAAGGCGGCTGGAACGCCGTCCCGTTCGAGGTCGAGCACGGCGGCCAGGGACTGCCCTGGCTGGTGCAGACGGCGCTCGGCGAGATGTGGAACGCCGCCAACATGGCCTTCGCGCTGTGCCCGCTGCTCAACAACGGCGCCGTCGAGGCGCTGACCGCGCATGGCTCGTCCGAGCAGAAGCGCCTCTATCTGCCGAAGATGATCGCCGGCGAATGGACCGGCACCATGAACCTGACCGAGCCGCAGGCGGGCTCGGACCTCGGGCAGGTCCGCGCCCGGGCGGTGCCGGAGGGCGATCACTACCGGATCACCGGGCAGAAGATCTTCATCACCTACGGCGAGCACGACTACACGCCGAACATCATCCATCTGGTGCTGGCGCGGCTGCCCGATGCGCCCGCAGGCACGCGCGGGATCTCGCTCTTCGTCGTGCCGAAGGTCCTGGTGAAGGCGGACGGTTCGCTCGGCGCCCGCAACGATCTCCGCTGCGCCTCGCTCGAGCACAAGCTCGGCATCCATGGCAGCCCGACCTGCGTCATGGCCTATGGCGACGACGGCGGCGCCACGGGGTATCTGGTCGGCGAGGCCAATCGCGGCCTCGAATACATGTTCACCATGATGAACAACGCGCGGCTGGCGGTCGGCCTGCAGGGCGTCGCCATCGCCGAGCGCGCCTACCAGCAGGCGCTCGCCTTCGCCCGCCAGCGCGTGCAGAGCCGCGACGTCGCCGGCAGCCCGGGCCCGGTCGCGATCATCCGCCATCCGGACGTCCGCCGGATGCTGATGACGATGAAGGCCGGGATCGAGGCGTCGCGCGGGCTCGCGCTCCAGGCGGCATCCTGGATCGACCGCGCCCGCCATGCGCCCGAGGCCGACGACCGCAGCCACACCCAGGCGCTGCTCGATCTCATCATTCCAGTGCTCAAGGCCTGGGCGACGGACTTCGGCGTCGAGGCGGCCTCGATCGGCCTCCAGGTGCATGGCGGCATGGGCTTCATCGAGGAGAGCGGTGCCGCCCAGCACTATCGCGATGCCCGCATCCTGCCGATCTACGAGGGCACCAACGGCATCCAGGCCAACGATCTGGTCGGCCGCAAGATCGCCCGCGATCAGGGGGCGTCGGCACGGGTCTTCTTCCAGATGGTGCAGGACACGGTGGACGAGCTCGACCTCTTCACCGACGAGGACTTCACCGCGGTGCGGGGCGCGCTCGCCGACGGGTTGGCGGCCCTGACCCGGGCGACGGACTGGATCGTCGAGACGTATCCCCAGGATCCGAAGCGGGCGATCGCCGGGGCGGTTCCCTACCTCAAGCTGTTCGGGGTGGTCGCCGGCGGCTGGGTGATGGCCAGGAACGCGACGGCGGCGGAAGCGCATCTCGAGCTTGGCGACGGCGACGAGGCGTTCATGCGGGCGAAGAAGACGACGGCCCGCTTCTACGCCGAGCACATCCTGGTGGAGGCACCGTCGCTGGTCTGGCCGGCGACCCAGCCGACGGCGACGCTGGCGCTGGCCGACGATCAGTTCTGAGAACGGTCAGGTCAGGGTCCGGAACGCCGGGAAGATCACGGCGCAGCGGGTCCCGACATCGGGCTCGCTCTCGATCCTGAAGCCGGCACCATGTGCATCGACCAGCGACTTGGTGATCGGCAGGCCGAGGCCCGTTCCCTCGAAGCGGCGGCTGAAGGCGGACTCGCTCCGGTGGAACCGCGTCAGCGCGTTGCCGATCTCCTCGGCGGTCATGCCGATGCCGGTGTCCGAAGTCTGGATCGTTACCCGGCCGCTGTCGTCGTTCCATGTTGCCACCGTGACCCGGCCGCCGCGCGGCGTGAACTTCACCGCGTTCGAGAGCAGGTTCAGCACGATCTGCTTCATCATGCGCTTGTCGGCCAGCAGCTTCGGGATCGGCAGCTGGATCGCAGTCTCGACCGTGACTTCGCCGCGGCGGGCGCGCTCCTCCACCAGCTTGGTGCAGGCCTCCAGCATGGCCGGCAGATCCACCGGTTCTTCGTGCAGGTTGAGCCGCCCGGCCTCGATCCGCGCAATGTCCAGGATGTCGTTGATCAATGAAAGAAGGTGCCCGCCCGAATCCCGGATGTCGGCGGCGTATTCCTGGTAGCGCGGCTGGCCGATCGGCCCCAGCATCTGGTTGGTCATCATCTCGGCGAACCCGATGATGGCGTTGAGCGGCGTCCTGAGCTCGTGGCTGACGTTGGCCAGAATTTCTGACTTCGCCCGGTTCGCCACCTCCGCCTGCTCCTTGGCATGGCGGAGATCGTGCTCGGACTGCCGGGCCTGCGTGACGTCGGTCAGCAGGTCGACGACGCCGCCGTCTTGCGCCCGCTCCGTGCGGATCTCTAGGATGCGGCCATCGGTGAGACGGAGCTCGTTGGTGCCGCTAGGCCTGCGGTGGCGCGCGACCGCGATCTCGATCCAGCCGTCACGGCTGAGCCGATTCAGGTCGATGACGCCCCGATCGACCGTGACCGCCAGGAGATGGCGATAGGCGAGCCCGGGAACCATGAGGTCGGCCAGCTTCGGCAGCAGTTGCCGGAGTGTATCGTTGCAGAGCGCTAGCCGTTCGTCTGCGCCCCAGATGGCGAATCCGGCGCCGATATGGGCGATGGCGTCACGAAGACGCGCGTTCGTCGCCTCCAGCTCCGCGTAGGCGTTGCTGACCGCATCCAGAAAGCGGGCGAGATCGAGCCCCTCGGCGCCGCCCTGCGACTGGGAGAGCATCATCTGTCGGCGTAGGGCTTTGTGCACGATCGGATTCGCTCGCGAATTCCTGTTTCCGCCCCAGTATGAACGCAGAAAATGGTTAACGAATCGTGATCACCCCCGGGCAGGGCCGATTTCCGGTGTCATCCGAGCTGGCGGGACCGCGGTCGGATGCGGGATGTAGATCTTGGCCGCGTCGAGGGCCGCCTTGATCCTTCGGTTGTACTCGCGGCCCACCGACCATTGCTGGCTCGGGCGGGTCTTGATGCGGGCGCCGATGCGCATGGCATAGTCGCCGAACTTGTCGAGCCCGAAGATCTCGATCGGAGCCATGATCCGGTCCGTCCAGGCGGGATCCTCGCGGATCTCCCGATCGACCTCGCGCAGGATGTCCTCGATCGTCTTCACGTCCTGGTCGTAGCCGATCGACAGATCGAAAACGTAGTACCCGTAGTCACGGGTCATGTTCTTGATCGTGGTGACCGCGCTGAACGGGATGGTGAGCTGGCTTCCCTGGCCGTCGCGGAGCCGGATCGTGCGGATGGTGATGGCCTCGACCGAGCCCGACTTGCCGTCGAGATCGACCACGTCGCCGACGTTGATCGTGTCCTCGAACAGGATGAACAGGCCGGTGATGACGTCCTTGACCAGCGCCTGGGAGCCGAAGCCGATGGCGAGGCCGACGACGCCGGCGCCGGCGAGCAGCGGGGCGATGTTGATGCCGAGCTCCGACATCACCGTGAGGCCGACGATGATGATGATGGTGACGAAGATGACCGTCCGCAGCAGCGGCAGGAAGGTGCGGAGCCGGGCGTTCCGTCCGCTCTGCCGGTCGAGCCGCCGGATGGCGCGCTCGATCACCGCGCTCGCCGTCTCCCAGACGATGATGCCGAGCCCGACGGCGAAGCCGATGGTGATGAGCATTCCGACCAGCCGGCGCCCCTGGTCGGAGGAGAGCCAGACCAGGCTGTCGACGCCCCAGAGCTGAAGCAGAACCACGGCACCTGCGATCCAGACGACGGCGACCAGCACGCGCCGGAGGACCGGCAGGTAGAGGTTGGCTCTGCTCTCGAGCAGCGGGTAGCGGGACCTCAGCTCGTCGGCGACGGTGAAGGCGCGCTTCATGACGAAGCGAAGTCCGGTCGAGAGCCCCCAGAGCACGAGGGCGACGGTGATCGTGCCGACGGTGCGCTGGAGGATGAAGGGGAAGCCGCCCGGAACGTCGAGGGCCCAGATGAGGTAGATGATCGCCACATAGACGATGGCGAGCACGTGCCAGCATCCGGCGGCACCCTGGCGGAGGCGATGCACTCCCTGCTGGAGGCCGGGAGACGGTTGCGTCTCGCCGTTGCCGCGAAGCCAGGCCGCGACCGCCTGACGGTTCTGCAGGATGAAGATGACGATCAGCGTCGCCACCGTCAGGCCGAGCAGGCGGATGGTGGCGGTGTGCCCGACCCTCGGCAGCCCGAGCGGCACCAGCGCGTCCAACATGGTCACGCCGTAGATCCACAGATCGGTGACCCGCCTGACCCAGATATGCAGGTATTGCGCGGTCTCGTCGTCGATCGGCGGCAGGCGCAGCTTGGGCGCGCGAGGGGCCAGCACCAGGCGCGCGATCAGCCCGACGGCGCGCGCCAGCACGAAGCCGTTGAGTAGGGTTGCCGCCATCAGCTCGGCGACCAGCCCGGCGGTACCGTTCGAGAAGCTGGCCGTCGCCGGTAGCGCCAGGTTGGCGGTGACGGCGAAGAGGACCAGGGGGACCAGCTCGACGCCGGCCAGCACGACCAGGTGGCCGGCCTTGGACCAGGCGTGGCGCGGCACCCTCGCCTCGAGCGCCTTCCGGGGCCGGTTGAGGGCAAGCCGGGCGACCGCCTCGACCGCCAGCGCCGCGCCGAAGACCGCGAGCAGCCGGGCCAGCGTCTCGAGCAGCTGCGTGCGCATGACCGGATCGAAGGTGGTCCGCTGCAGCCAGTTGTTGATGCGCCGTCCCGCCTGCTCAAAGTCGAGGGCATCCCAGAGCTCGACCGAGAACCGGTTGATGCGGACGGCGACGGTGTCGATGGCGAGCTGGGAGAGCTCCCCGACCGGGCTATCGGCGGCGGGTTGAGGTTGCTGCGTCTGGATCAGGAGCTTCAGCTGGGCGATCAGCCGCGCCCGCTCGGCGTCGTTCTCCAACGTCCCGATGAGGGATTCGACCTCCGCCCTGCTGATCGGCGGCGCATCGGTCGCGGCAAGGGCCGCAATGGGCGCGAGCAGGAGGGCGAGGACGGTGCAGGCAAGTCTTAGACCGCGCATGGCCGGCAACCTACAGAGGCGAAATCGGGCTGTCATCCCCGGCCGGCGTCGTGCGGCCCGAACCTTGTTCCTGACAGGCGTTCCATGGATAATTCGATAGCTCTCCGTTCGGCCCGCCCGAGGGCCGACAATAAGCAATCATTCGTCCGAGGGAACGTCCGACCATGACCGATATGAGCGTCTTCCCGGTTCCGTCGAGCCTGGCCGGCCGTGCCTGGATCGATGCCGCCAAGTACGAATCCCTCTACCAGCGCTCGATCAAGGACCCCGACGGATTCTGGGCCGAGCAGGCGAAGCGGATC
>CAMBVS010000021.1 GCA_945871425.1 Rhizobium sp. Q54
TCTCGAGGGCTTGAACGGCATCTTCCAGGCCGCACGTGCACGCGCCCGCGGCTATCGAAACACCGCCACCTTCGTAACCATCATCTACCTGATCGCAGCCCAGCTACCCGACATCCTAAAATCCACTTGAAACGTCGAAGAGCCAAAAAGCTTTGCGATTACACCTCGCAGCCGGGCAGCGGCAGAGACAACCGCTTCACGCTGTTGGTCACCCAGGGCGCCCCGGGGATTGCCTGCCGCCCTTCATAATCGATGTATTAGGCCCCATATATCGGCTCAATCTCTCGCGGTGCCCCGAACTTGGCGCGAGGCGACTGCGGCTGAAAGAAATTCCCAAGCGCGGGCAAATCGGCCCAGTCCGAGCCGCAGGCAGCGCACCGCAAAGAGCGATTCAGGGTCGGGATGCTGATTTCACGCCCATAACGCACGGCGAGGTCGGCAAGGGGCAGCATCCCCCAGTGGCCGCAGTCCTGGCAGTTGGCGCGCAGCTTGTGATCGTGGTCGAGGAAGCCGAGCGTCGTCGGCTCGGTCATGGCGTCGCCGGCGGTTCCTTCGCCACCACCATCCGGCCGACGTCGCCGTGATCATGGATGCCCTCGATCCGCACCCGCACGCTCGACCTGGCGCTTTCCTCGCTGCTCGGTTCTTCGAGCAGGAATCCGTCGAGCCATATCCCCCAGCGCTCGCCGTTGGGCGCGATGACGAAGGTGACCGTCTTCGCCATCAAGGCGCGGACAGCGCGACGGGCGCGATCAGATCGGCGCCCTCGTTCTTGGAGTTATTGACCTTCGTCGACACCGGGAAGTAGCGGAGCGTGCCGGGCTGCGAAGGCTTCAGCAGCGCCATCTGGTTGTCGAAAAGCGCGGGATCAGGATCGAGCCAGAGATCGAAGTCGGGCTGTTCGAGGACCACGGGCATGCGATCATGGATGTGGGCAATGTCCGGCGACGGTGCGGCGGTGACGATGGTGAAGCTTTCCACCGGCTTCTCTCCCCATGCCGCCACGGCCTCGCCCTTCGGCGTCCAGGCCTCCCAGATCGCGGCGAAGGTGATCGGCTTGTCATCCTGCCGGACGAGGCGCCAGGGCTGCTTGGCGCCCTTCTCTCCGGTCCACTCGTAGTAGCCGCAGGCGACGGCGAGCGCGTGCCGCTTGCGAACGGCATCCCTGAAGCTCGGCAACGTCGTGACGGTCTCTACGCGCGCGTTGACCATCATGGGCAGCTTCTTCGGGTCCTTCGCGAAGAACGGGATCAGACCCCATCGCATCATCGAGGCGCGGCGCTTCCCGTCGGCGTCGCGGCGGATCACAAGGGACTGCTGGGTCGGCGCCACGTTCGACCTCGGGTCGAGATTCATCGGCGCGTTCGACAAAGCGTAGAGAGCATGCAGCTCGGACCACGACAGGCGATTGGAGAAGCGTCCGCACATGCGTGGATCTTAGCCGAGGCGACCGGGCAAATCAGGGAACCGACTTCGAGACGTGCGGGTAGTTTCGGCAGATCACATCAATAAGCTCGAAGATAATTTGCTCCCTACGCGATCGCTCTAGTAGCTCGATGCAGGAAAGTGGCAAGTTTTGTACGTTCACTTCATCTTCCATCTTTCTTCCGAATAGGTCGAACCACAGCACTTTGACGTCCGAGAGCGTGAGCGTCTCGGTAAGGTAGAATCGCAGCCGGTTTACCTGAACCTCACGCAACTTATCTTGGCACGACTTCCACGCCAGAGTCTTGTCATCAAACGACTTTCGCAAAATCTCCCGCGGCTCGATCGACGCGATAGTTGCCAACTGGCTTCGGAGGAAGTTGAGCAGTTTGTTGAGTGCGTTAGTGAGCGATGATCGTGCGTCGATGTAGAGTAACCCCCGAAATTCGAAGGGCACTTCGACATTCGACAGGAGCACAGGTACCGGCGTCAGCTTCTTCTTGTCAGCCAAGTCCACAGCCGTGCTTATCTCCCGCTGGACCCACGGTGAGGCATTGGAATTTTCACTCACGAGGAGAACGAAATAGTCGGTATTGCTAAGGCCTTCCAAGATTTTGGCTGCTATGCGATCGCCGGGCTTTGCGTCATTTTGGTCCCTCCATACGCTAATTTTCCCGGCAAGAATCGGATCCTCCTTCAGAGCCGCTTCGATCCTCGTTGCCTTATCCTGGTCTTTCCAACTGTAGCTGATGAAGACCTGCGACTTCTTAGTTTCGAGCATCCTCATTCCTCGCGCGGCTTGCTTATCCCCACATGCTGCCTTGCAAAAGCCAGGCTTGTCCATGGCGGGTTGCATGACCTTTTATATGCAACTACTGTGAGAAATTGGGGCTGGAGCACGCTGTGCAACGGGGGGTGAGATGGCAGCTACGAAGGTAGTTTTTGTCGCGTTTGCGATTGAGGATGAGCGACAGCGTGACTTCTTGAAGGGCCAGTCCCTTCACCCGCGTGCTCCCTTTGAGTTCATCGATATGTCGGTGAAGGAGCCGTATTCAAGCGAGTGGAAGGATCGCGTGCGGACCCGCATCCGGCGCTCTGATGGCGTCATTGCATTGGTCAGTAGTAACTCGCTTAACTCGTCCGGTCAGAAGTGGGAGATCGAGTGCGCCAAGGAAGAGCGGAAGCCCATCCGGGGCATCTGGGCATACACCAGCGACCGCACCAACCTGGTGGGCGTCAACACGACTGTTTGGAACGACGCCAACATCACCGCATTTATCGACTCCCTATAGGTGCGCCGTGCGAAAGGCGCTCATCGTCGGCATCGACCACTACAAGCACATCTCGAAACTTCGAGGAGCCGTCAACGACGCTCGAGAGGTGAAGAAAGTACTGGAGCGTCACGCAGACGGGACGGTCAACTTCGCTCAGCCGAAACTGTTGGTCAGCACTGGTCCTAAGGACATCGTGGTGCGCACGAAGCTTAGGGAGGCGGTGCAAGAACTCTTCGCTGACAAAGTTGATATCGCTCTTTTCTACTTCTCGGGTCACGGCTATATCGACAGCACCGGCGGGTTCTTGTGCGGCAGCGATTGCAAGACAGGCAACGACGGGGTGGCGCTGAACGAAGTGGTGGCGATGGCATCCCAGTCGCCCGCAACGAACAAGGTCATAGTTATTGACTGTTGCCATAGCGGCATCGCCGGTGATCGTTCGACGCAGAAGGGCACCGCCGAGGTCGCATCTGGAATGACGATTCTTACGGCGTCGACAGCCGATCAGTACGCGCTGGAAAATGGAGGTAACACACCCGGAGGGGTATTCACCGGTCTCATGGTGGATGCGCTTGAGGGCGCTTCTGCAAATCTTCTCGGCGACGTGACGCCGGGCAGCGTGTACGCCCACATCGATCAGTCGCTCGGGCCTTGGTCGGGGCAACGGCCGGTGTTCAAGACGAATGTTCAGAGCTTTGTGTCGCTGCGGAAGGCGATGCCCTCGATCTCCCTAGCTGAACTGCAGGCGATTTCTCAGCACTTTCCGACCGATGGATTCGAGTTTCCTCTGGACCCGGCATACGAGCCGGAGCGCAACGAGGAGCAGAAGATGAACCCAAAGATTCCGCCTCCTGATCCCGTCAAGAACGCTGTGTTTGCGGTTCTTCAGAACTACGTGAAAGTCAATTTGGTGCGGCCAAATGGTGCCTCGAAGCCTCACATGTGGCACGCCGCAATGGAGAGTAAGTCCTGCAACCTTACTGTACTCGGCGAGCACTATCGACGCCTTGCGGCCGCTGGGGTGATATGATCGTACATGGAACGGCCCCGCATTGAAGCGGCCTTGGCGGCAGCCCTTGAGGAACTCGCAGCGATAGAGCACGCTCGCTGGGCGCACTGGCAAGGCTACATGCACAGCAAGGCGACAAGACGGACGGATGGCTCATTGGTCATTCCTGCCGATCTTGCGGCGCGTTGGGAAAAGCAGATCGCGACGCCCTACGCTAACCTCACGGAAACCGAAAAGCAGAGCGACCGAGACCAAGTGCAAAAGTATCTGCCCGTGATCGCCGAAGCTTTGACCAGGGTTTAGTCGCCGGGTCCGCTAGGGGTCAGACGCGGACATCGGTTCCTGGCCGAGGGACCTCCAGTAGCTCCTCCCAGCACGTCGTGTAGCGATTAGACAGCCGCTCCCGCCGGAGCTTCCACGGCCGGCGAACGCCGCCGCCGGCGAGAGCGACAGTGTCGCGGCCGAAGCGGCGATTGAGCATGTCCATCGCCCGCATCCGAGCGATGGACGCCTCGGTATCCGGCCGGTCGAAGAGGCCACCGCTCACCCGCGCCGCGGGCACCAAGCCCAACAGCATCACGCCGGCCTTCTTGTAGCGGTAGCCGTCGCGCCAGATCGACTCCAAGGCGAGCACGGCGGCGCCAGCGAGGCGCCCGGTGTCGGAGGTTGCCACGGGCAGATGCGCCGGGCAGGTGACATGGCGCTGAGGGTCGGCCGGCTTGAACGGGTTCGTCTCTATGAAGACGACCAGGTGCGCAGTCGCGAGCCGCTGGCGCCGAAGCTTCTCGGCCGCCCTGGAGACGTAGGCGACGACTGCCTCCCGCATGTGATCGAGCTTCAAGACCGGCTGCCCGAACGATCTCGACGCGATGATCGACTTCCGATCCGGCACGACCTCGTCCAACGCCAGACAGGAGATGCCGCGAAGCTCGTAGACCATCCGCTCGGTGACGACGCCGAAGCGCTCGCGGATGAAACGCGGATCGGCATCGCGGAGATCGAGCGGCCGATTGATGCCAACGGCCTGAAGACGCGCCGACAGACGGCCGGCTATGCCCCAGAGGTCCTGGAGTTGGAAGCGACTGAGCGCCTCCTCCTGGTCGGCCACCGTCATCAGCGCGCGCACGCCGCCCGAGGCCTGATCCTTCTTCGCCGCCTTGTTGGCGAGCTTGGCGAGAACCTTGGTCGGAGCGATGCCGACCGACACGGGGATGCCTGTCCATTGGTAGACTGTGGACCGCAGGTGTCGCGCATGGTGCTCCAACCGATCCTCGAAACCCCCGAGGCCGAGGAACGCCTCGTCGATGGAGTAGACCTCGAACTGGGGCGAGAACGCGGCCAGCACCCGCATGACGCGCGCGCTCATGTCGCCATAGAGCGTGTAGTTGCTCGACCTGACGATGACGCCCAGCCGCTCAAACCTCTCCCGCGTCAGGTGCCAGGGCACGCCCATCTCGATGCCCAGCGCCTTCGCCTCGTTCGAGCGGGCGATCACGCAGCCGTCGTTGTTGGACAGCACCACCACGGGCTTGTCGCGAAGCTCGGGCTGGAACAGCCGCTCGCACGACGCGTAGAAATTGTTGCAGTCGACCAGGGCAAAGGGGCCGGACATTAGAACGTCCGGATCGACCGGCGCAGCACGCCCCAGACTTCGAAACTGCGGTCCTCGGTCACGACGATGTCGGCGTGGTCCGGGCTCTCTGCCTGAAGCAGGATGTCGCGCCCGCGGTGGAAGTACCGCTTGATGGTGAACTCGCCGTCGAGGATCGCGAGAACGATGCAGCCCGTCGTCGGCGTCCTGGCGCGGTTGATGACGGCATAGTCGCCGTCAAAGAGCCCAGCCCCCTTCATGCTGTCGCCGCGGATACGCACGACGAACGTCGCGGCCTCGTCCTCGATGATCAGGTCGTTGAAGTCGAGCCGCTGCTCCAGATAGTCGTCCGCCGGGGATGGGAAGCCAGCAGCCGCTCGGTCGAAGGCAAGGGGGATGCTGGCCACACGACGGCGGCAGAACCGCGCTAAATCTTTGAACATGTTGATGAACGGCGCGACCTGAGCCAAGCGAGCCATCGAGCGTTGTTCCTATTATGTTCAGGTGATAATGTCGCCGATGCCGGATGGCTGCAAGCGAGCTTCCGGCATTCGCGGAACGCAGGATGAGGCCGATGACGCTCCGCTATCGGATCGAAGGTGAACTGGTTGAAGGTAATCGGGTCGCCATCCTCCCGCACGGCTGGCTGCGGGACGAGGAGGAGAAGAACCGTACAGACGCAGTCGGGTACGCCGCCGTCGACATCGAGAAGCCAGGTTCAGCCGACCCGCACGTCAGAGGCTGGGGCACGACGAAAGAGGCTGCGATCGAGGCAGCGGCGCGAGCAGGCTTCGTGGCCACGAACCTGAAGGTTTACGCCTGCTCCAAGGACCTTCACGCGCGTCTCGGGTTCTTGGACGTACCTTGCTGGCTACGCAACGGGATCGCCTACTCCCGCGAAGAAGTCTCGCCCTTTGAATCCGTGGTCGAGTGGATCGGGTTCGCGGTCGTGGCCAACAAGCGACCCGACATGAGGGGGGCGGAATGGCCCGCCATGAACCATCTGATCCAGAAGATCGTGATCGCCTACCTTGAGGGACACCCCGCGGTCGGCGTCAACGACCAGGGTATTTTCGGCTGGACGGCGAAGGCGAAGAAGCGCGGCACGGTTCCGCCTGGAGAAGCCGTAGCTCCGATCAACTCGGACGTCGCCATCGCGGCGACGGAGATCATCGACAATCTGAAGGACAGAGAGATCGAGAAGGCCTTCAAGAAGGTGATGAAGAAGCACCGTAGGGGCAGCGGACGGGCGCACTAAGAGCCTGCGCATCGTCAGCCCGCGCGGTCGAAGAAAATGAGCTGTGGGATATCGAGCGAGGATTTGAAGCGACGACATTGCTGGCCATGTCCTCGCTCCAACCGAGCCGGCCACGACGACGATTTGACAAGCCGCCATCCCCCTCCCTCCCCGATGGCAAGAGGGACCCGCCGATTTTAGAAATACACGGGGCCGATTTTGGGGAGGGCCGAACGCCAGATGGGAACAGAATTCAACAAGGTGAAGCTGCCACCAGAACCGTGACGACCGGACGGGCACGTACACCAGCAGAAAGAGGACCCGCCCTCAGGCAAGTGCCTCCGTGGGGGGCCGATCCCCGCCTGAGCCCGAACCCATAGGGACCCTGGCACTTTCGTTCGGTCGGCCCGTGCAGCAGCCTTCCCCGTTTCGTATGTACGTCTGCGCCAGCGTCGGCAATTCGTCTGT
The DNA here is from genome assembly GCA_945871425.1 of Rhizobium sp. Q54. Classification (GTDB taxonomy): domain Bacteria; phylum Pseudomonadota; class Alphaproteobacteria; order SHVZ01; family SHVZ01; genus SHVZ01. Next base: position 7,005 of record CAMBVS010000021.1, read on the forward strand.
ACGATTGAGGGCAACTACCACCCGCAGTCCTTGAACTTCGACTGCTGGCACTTCCGCGCCATCTCCTGCGCACGTTCGATCTGCGCCGGCGTCATCATGGAGGCGACAAATGCCATTTTGTCTTTGGCGAAGGAACTGTTTTCCGAAGCTGCGAGATTGAACCACATGTGTGCGCGCGAATTGTCCTGCGCGACTCCGTGTCCTCTTTCGTACATGAATCCAAGATTGAGATGGGCAAGCCAGAGCCCCTGCTCGGCTGCCAATCTCCGCCACCTCACTGCTTCCTTGTAGTCCTGAAGGACGCCCTCTCCATCCTCGTACATACTGCCCAGCCTGTTCTGCGACGCTGCAAATCCCTGGGCCGCTGCCTTTCGCAGCCAGACCTGGGACTCCTTGTAGTCCAGAGCGACACCTCGACCTAGAGAGTACAAGATCGCTAGCGCGTGCTGTCCCTCGGGAACTCCCTGCTCGGCCATCGGTCGCACCAGTCTCAGCACCGTCGCATAGTCCCCACTATCATATGCGGCGTACACGTCATCCATCGGGTCCGCGCTCACGCCCTGCCCGATGCCCAGCAGCGCGCCGACGATCAGCAGTCCGATCAGCTTGCGCACGGTTCGTCCCTCCCGGGCCTGGAATGCGATCAACACCACGAAAGACGTTTGCCCCCGGCGTATGCGCGAGCGTATCCCGCCGCGATCATCCTGCCGGAAACGTCGATACCGTCCACCGTCAGCCCTGCTAGCGCGCGACCGTACTTCTCTCGCCGCACGTCCCGAAGCTCGACAGCCGCACCGCTGACCAGTCCGGCTAGGTACTGGCGCGCACGTCGCGCGGCCTCAATCTCGCTCGGGCATCGCCCCTTCATCTCGGGTGCGTCAATACCGGCGATGCGAACGTGCTCGATGACCGTCTGCCCAAACCAAATCTTGATCTCGACCAGGAGCGTGTCGCCGTCAACCACCCGGAGCACCCGGGCGGGGACAGGGCCGGGTAATGTTTCGGCAGTGGCTGGCGGGCCAAGGCCCAGCGCCACGGCAACAACCACCCCAGCAAGGATGACACGGACGGCAAACTCAGAAGCTGTCGGTCCGCTGAAAGTCATGTGCCGCTCAACTGAGCTGGCCGATCAAAACAGACCAACCGGGGTGCCGAAGACGATGATGAGATCGACCATTGGCGCTTCATATCTCAGGTGCAGGCGCGTCCTCAGCGTGATGATCCGCTCGGAGTGCCAACCGTGCAACCTACGCGCACCAGCCAAGCCGTCGCGACGTTCGATTTGTGGGTTTGCTTGTGGGTAGAAAAAAGCTGAAGCGTTTAACTTCTTGATTTTATTAGATTAAATTGAGTGATTTGGCGGATGGGGTGGGATTCGAACCCACGGTGAGCTTGCACCCACGCCAGTTTTCAAGACTGGTGCCTTAAACCGCTCGGCCACCCATCCCGCGGCTTCTCTCTAGCTTCGGGGCGTTGATCGGGCAAGACCGCGGCCGGGCAGTTTCACCTTGTGCTGCGCTCGCCACCTTCGATAGGCTGACCGGAAAATTGATCCGGGGCGGCGAATTTCGCGGCCCTGCAACGGGAAAACCAGGAGGCACCATGCGTCTGTCACGCTATGTATTGCTGGGGACCGTTTCGGTCCTGGCGCTTGCGGCCGCGCCGGCGTCGGCGCAGCAGTTTTCCTGTGGGAAAACCGGCGGCAACCTGGTCTTCGCCCAGGAGGCGAAGGTCAACAGCCTGGATCAGCACACGTCCTCGACCATCTCGACCCGCAACGTCGCGATGAACATGTTCGAGTCGCTGATGACCCGCGACGAGAACATGAACCCGATCCCGGAGCTGGCCCAGGAGGTCATCTCGGCCCCGGACGGCATGATGTACACCTTCAAGCTCCGCCAGGGCGTGAAGTTCCACAACGGCAAGCCGATGACCTCGGACGACGTGATGGCCACGTTCGACCGCTACAAGAAGGTCGGCATCGACAAGGGCATTCTCGACGTTGTCGACAAGTGGGAAGCCCCCGATGCTGCGACCTTCGTCCTCAAGATGAAGCAGGCGCAGCCCACATTCCTCGAGAACTTCAGCTCCTTCTCGGTTCCGATCGTCATCGTGCCGCGCGAGAACGCCGATGCCGCCCCGATGCAGTTGAAGACGATCGGTACCGGCCCTTGGGAGTTCGTGGAGTTTGTCGCCGACAGCCATGTGAAGCTGAAGCGCTATGAGGGCTACAACTCGGACAAGCGCTTCCAGACCACCAACGGCTTCGGCGGCTACAAGGTCGCCTGCGTCGACACCGTCACCATGCGCATCGTGACCGAGGCGGGCGCCCGCGTCGCCGGCCTCGAGACCGGCGAGTTCCACGGGGTCGAGGACATCCCCGCCAAGGCGCAGGCGCGCCTCAAGGACAACAAGAACATCGTCCTGAAGCCGCTGAAGAACTTCTGGGTCCAGATTGCCACGCCCAACCTGTCGTTCCCGCCGACCGACAATCTCAAGGTCCGTCAGGCGATCCAGGCGGCAATGGACATGGAAGAGCTGATGGAGGCGGCGACCGACGGGGCCTACAGCCTCAACATCGGCTTCCAGTATCCGGGCCAGGCCTTCTACACCGAGGCCGGCAAGGAGACCTACAACCAGAAGAACGCGGCCAAGGCCAAGAAGCTTCTGGCCGAGGCCGGCTACAAGGGCGAGAAGGTCATCCTTCTCACCAACCAGGACTACTCGAACATGTACACGGCCGCTCTGGTCATGTCCGAGCAGCTCAAGGCCGTCGGCATCAACGCCGAGCTCCTGGTCATGGACTGGCCGGCGTCGGTGCAGAAGCAGCAGAACACCACCGATGGCTGGAACTTCTTCTTCACCGGCTACGGCACCAACACCTCCTTGGGCGGCGTTGCGGCGCTGCGCTTCCACGCGCATCCGTTCAACACCTACAAACCCAAGGGCAACGTGCCGGACGCGGAGTTCATGACGCACTTCGAGGCGCTCACCGGCGGCAAGACCCTGGAGGAGCGGAAGGCCGCCTTCGCCAAAGGCCAGGCCCGCATCCTCGATCAGGTGCTGGCGCTGCCGTTCGGCTCGCTGACCAAGGTCCAGGCGGTACGCGCCAATGTGGAGGACTTCAAGCCCTTCCGCATCCCGCGCATGTCCAACGTCTGGATCAAGGGCTGACCTGACGTCGTTTCCAAGGAGCGGGCGGCCGGTTCGGCCGCCCGCTTCCCATGTCCGCATTAATAGTTAAGCTTGTGCCGGGCATCGGCGGATCGACGCCGGGCTCGAGCGTTGGGGAGCATTGAGCAGAAGTGGGCCGCTACATCGTCGCCCGGCTGATCCAGTCGATCCCGGTGCTGATCCTGGTCAGCGTCATGTCCTTCGGCATCATGAAGCTGGTGCCCGGCGATCCGGCGATCCTCATCGGCGGACCGACGGCGACCCCGGCCGAGCTCGATGTCATCCGCGCCAATCTAGGCCTCGACCGGCCCTTCCACATCCAGATGTGGAAGTTCTACGTCGGTCTGGTCCAGGGCGACCTCGGCAACTCGCTGCTGCTCGGCAAGCCGGTGCTCGAGGCGACCATCGAGCGCGTGCCGGTCTCGCTGTCGATCGCACTCTATTCTATGGTCCTGACGCTCGGGTTCGGCATCGCTTGCGGCGTGGTCGCCGCGCTCAACCGCAACGGCTGGGTCGACCAGGGCGCCATGATCTTCGCGCTGCTCGGCGTGTCGATCCCGAACTTCTGGCTCGGCCTGATGTTCATCATCCTGTTCTCGGTCCATCTCGGCTGGCTGCCGACCGGGGGCTACGTGCCCTGGCAGGAGAGCATCGGCGGCTGGTTCGCGACCGCGACCATGCCGGCGGTGTCGCTGGCCCTGCTGCAGATCGGACTGCTCGCCCGCATCACGCGCTCGACCATGCTCGAGGTGTTGAGGCAGGACTACATCCGCACCGCTCGTGCCAAGGGTCTTCCCGAGTTCGTCGTGATCGGCAAGCACGCCTTCAAGAACGTGATGATCCCCGTCATCACGGTCATCGGCATCATCTTCAGCGTGCTCTTGTCCGGATCGCTGGTGATCGAGTCGGTGTTCTCGGTGCCGGGCGTGGGATCCCTGCTCGGGTCGGCGGTGCTCCGGCGCGACTATCCGATGATCCAGGGCGGCCTCCTGCTGGTCGCCTGGTCGCTGCTGATGCTGAACATCCTGGTCGACGTCCTCTACGCCTATTTCGACCCGCGGGTGCGCTATGACCACGGCCGTTGACGTCGCCGGCCAGGTGGACCTGAGGAAGCGGAGCTTCCTCCAGCGCTACCCGATGGTCCGCCGCCTGCTTCGCCACAAGGCCTTCGTCGTCGGCGCCGGCCTCTTCCTGGTCATCTCGCTGGTCGCGATCTTCGCCGACCTGATCGCACCCAGCGATCCGTCGCGGATGGCCGTGCGCTTCAGGTTCCGCCCGCCCAGCGCCGAGCACTGGTTCGGCACCGACAACCTCGGCCGCAGCCAGTTGTCGCGCATCGTCTACGGCGCGCGCCTCTCGCTCGGCATCGGTCTCGCGGTCGTCATCATGAACGCGGTCTTCGGCGTCGCGCTCGGCGCCGCGTCGGGATACTTCAAGCGCCTCGACAACATCCTGATGCGGGTGACCGACGCGTTGATGGCGTTCCCGCCGGTGCTGCTGGCGCTCGGCATCGCCGCTGCGCTCGGGCCGTCGAGCCTGACCGCGGCGATCGCGCTGGCGGCGGTCTACATCCCGAGGACGGCGCGCATCGTGCGCGCCTCGGTGCTGGTCGTGCGCGAGATGGAGTTCGTCCAGGCGGCGATGGCGATGGGTGCCGGCAACTTCCGCATCTTGCGAAAGCACGTGCTGCCCAATTGCCTGGCGCCGCTGATCGTCCAGCTCACCTTCGTCTTCGCCTTCGCCGTCGTCACCGAGGCGACGCTGAGCTTCCTCGGCCTCGGCTCGCCGCCGCCGACCCCGACCTGGGGCAACATGATCGCCGAGGGCCGCCAGTACATCCGCGACGCCGCCTGGATCACGCTGATCCCCGGCATCGCGCTGGCGCTCACCGTGCTCAGCCTCAATCTCCTCGGCGACGGCCTTCGCGACGTGCTCGATCCGCGCCTCAAGATCGCCCAGGACTGATGATGGACATGGCTTCGACTCCGCCGCTCCTGTCCGTGCGCGGGCTTCGGATCGAGTTCGGCACCGACCAGGGGCCGGCGAGGGCGGTCGACGACCTCTCCTTCGACCTCGATGCCGGCGAGGTGCTGGGCATCGTCGGCGAGAGCGGCTCGGGCAAGAGCGTCACCGCGCTCTCGATCATGGGCCTGCTGCCGACGCCGCCAGGCCGCGTCACCGCCGGCGAGATCCTGTTCGAGGGCGAGGATCTCCTCCGGAAGTCGCGGAACGACATGCGGAAGCTCCGCGGCAACGAGATCTCGATGATCTTCCAGGAGCCGATGACCTCGCTGAACCCGGTCTTCACCATCGGCGACCAGCTGACCGAGGCGGTGCGCTGGCACGAGCGGGTCAGCATGGCGACCGCCCGCGACCGCGCTATCGAGATGCTGGGCAAGGTCGGGATCCCGTCGCCCGAGCGGCGGCTGGCCGACTACCCGCACCAGCTTTCCGGCGGCATGCGCCAGCGCGTGATGATCGCCATGGCGCTCTCCTGCAGCCCGAAGCTGCTGCTTGCCGACGAGCCGACGACGGCGCTCGACGTCACCATCCAGGCGCAGATCCTCGACCTCCTCCGCGCGCTGCAGGAGGAGTTCCGCATGGCCGTCATCATCATCACCCACAATCTGGGCGTGGTGGCGGAGTTCGCCGACCGCGTGCTGGTCATGTACGCAGGACGAACGGTGGAGCAGGCGAGCGTCGAGGGTGTCTTCGACCGGCCGTCCCATCCCTATACCGAGGGGCTGCTCGCCAGCATTCCCGACCTCGAGGCCGACGTGCTCCGGCTGACCGCCATTCCCGGCACCTTGCCGAACCCGCACGAGCTGCCTCCCGGTTGCCGGTTCCAGCCGCGCTGCGGCTATGCCCGGGAGGAATGCACGGCCGCTTCGCCGCCGCTGCTGGCGGTGTCGCCGGATCACTTCGCCGCCTGCATCCGGCACAACGGCTACCGCCTCGACGGCGCCGCGGCGGCCATGGCCGTCCCGGGGGCACGATGAACGCGCCTCTGCTCGAGGTCCAGGGCCTCACCAAGCATTTCCCGATCTTCGAAGGCTTCATCCTCCCGAAGCAGGTGGGCGCGGTGCGCGCGGTCGAGGACATCTCGTTCTCGATCGCGGCCGGCGAGACCCTCGGCCTGGTCGGCGAATCCGGCTGCGGCAAGACCACCACCGGCCGTCTCATCCTCCGGCTGATCGAACCGTCGAAGGGCAAGATCCTGATCAACGGACGCGACATCGTCGGCCTTTCGTCGGCGGAGATGCGGCCGCTCAGGCGCGAGATGCAGATCATCTTCCAGGATCCGTTCGGCAGCCTCAATCCGCGCTTAAGCGTCGAGGAGATCGTCGCCGAGCCGATGCTGATCCACGGCGAACGATTCGGTCCGGCGGTAAAGAAGCGGGTGGTCGAGCTGCTGGGCCTGGTGGGCTTGGCCTCCTTCCATGCCGACCGTTTCCCGCACGAGTTTTCGGGCGGCCAGCGCCAGCGCATCGGCATCGCGCGTGCGCTCGCCCTCAATCCCAAGCTGATCGTCTGCGACGAGCCGGTCTCCGCCCTCGACGTCTCGATCCAGGCGCAGGTCGTCAACCTGTTGCAGGACCTGCAGGCCGAGTTCAAGCTGACCTACCTCTTCATCTCCCACGACCTCGGCGTGGTCCGGCACATCTCCGACCGGGTGGCGGTGATGTATTTGGGCAAGATCGTCGAGATCGCGCCCAAGCGTCAGCTCTACGCCGCACCGAAGCACCCCTATACCCAGGCGCTGCTCTCGGCGATCCCGGTGCCGAAGGCTCGGAGCCGGAAGGAGCGGGTGGTGCTCAAGGGCGACGTGCCGAGCCCGATCAACCCGCCCAGCGGCTGCCGCTTCCACACCCGCTGCCCGTTGGCCCAGGACATCTGCCGGAAGGTGGAGCCGCCGCTGCTCGAGGTCGAAGCCGGGGGGCATATGACCGCCTGCCACCTGGTTCCGCCCGAATCCGTGCGCGCGGTCGCCTAACCCCTTCCAGCCGTCTTCCCCCCTCTTGAACATTGCTATATGAACGGCTTAGGGGTTGGTGACGCTACACGCGAAGGGGGACTTGCGTGATCGGTGACGGAGGGCTCGTCCGGCTGGTCGGACTGCTCGCGTTCGCGTGTGTCCTGGCCGCCCCGGCTCAAGCCCAGATTCCTGGCCTTCGCCTCGGTGTTCATCCGGGCATGACGCGCGCTGTCCTCGATCTCGCCGAGGAGTCGCCTTACCGCGTCTTCCTCGCGCCCGACGCCCGCTCGCTCGCCGTCGTCGTTCCGAACCAGGGAGATCACCCGCGCCTCTTCGGCGGCCGGCCGCCGCGGCAGACCGGGCTCGTCCGCGCCGTCGCCATCGAGCCGGACGCGGCCGACGAGACCGTCGTCATGCTGAGGCTCGCCCAGGCGCCGGCGGCGGTCAGGGCCTTCCCGCTGGCCGATGGCGCCGGCAAGCCGCTCTACCGGGTCGTCGTCGACGTCGCCGACGACGTCGGGCGCGCGGCCGGGACTCCAGGCAAAGGTGCCTGGGCAACGGCCGACGCCAGCGGCGGCTGGCGGCAGCTGGCCAGCGGCAGACCCACGACGAAGACGGACGTGCCCGCCGCGGCTCCGACGCAGCTGGCGCAGGCGGCGCCCAGGCCGGCCGGACCGCTGCCGACGGACTACGACAGCGCCTTCCAGGCGATGATGGCCAACCCGGCCGATCTCGATCTCGCCTTCCGCTTCGCCGAGCTGGCGATGGCGGCCGGCGACCTCGAAGGCGCGGTGTCGGCGTTCGAGCGGCTGCTGATCTTCAATCCGGAGCTGCCGCGCATCCGCTACGAGCTTGGCCTCCTCTACATGCGCCTCGGCTCCTATCAGATCGCCAAGGGCTATTTCGAGGATGCCGCGCGCGCGCCGGGCATGCCCGCCGACATCCGGGCTTCGACCCAGGCCAACCTGGCGGAGATCGAAAAACGGTTGTCCGCCACCACCTTCGCCATCACCACCCAGACGGGTATGCGCTGGCAATCCAATGCCAATGCCGCCAACAGCGCCGGCACGGTCAAGCTGTTCGGCCTGGATGCGACGCTCGACCCGACCTCGCAGAAGCGCTCCGACTGGAACGCCTACGCCCAAGCCAGCCTGAGCTTCGCCTACGACCTTGGGACCCAGGACCAGGATACGCTCGAGACCGGCGTGCAGCTCTACGGCACCCGCCAGCTCCAGGTCTCCTCGCTTGACCTTCAGGTCGCCCAGATCGAACTCGGCCCACGCCTGAAATTCGGCGGCGAAGGCGGCTGGAACCTGCGGCCCTATCTCCTCGGCAGCCTGGTGACGCTCGACGATGCGCGCTACTTCGTCAGCTATGGCGGTGGCGTTTCTGTCGATCTGCCGGTGACCGACGCCTTCTCCACCGATCTCGATCTCAGGTCGCGCTTCCGCCGCTTCCATGTGTCGGAGGCACGCAGCACCGTCGCCGACAAGGATGGCTGGGATCATGGGGCGCGCCTCGGGCTCCGCTATGCGCTGGGAGCCTCGGACCAGATCCGCGCCGGCGGCGCTTTCAGCTTCACCAATGCACGGGCCGAGTACGAACGCTCCCTCGAATACTCGCTCGATCTCGGCTACCTCCGTCAGTTCGGAGCCCCCTTCGGGCTGACCGAGCGGCCTTGGCTGGCCAGCATCAACGGCAGCCGCACGCTCCGCTACTACGACGGCGTCGACACCACCACTGACCCGTCCACGACGCGCTATGACCGCGAATGGTCGCTGGGGGCGGGGCTCGCCATTCGTCCCTTCGGCAGCTGGTCGATCAATCTGCAGCTCCAGCAGCAATGGGTCAGGTCCTCCGTCGCGAATTTCACGTATACCAATACGACCGGCACGATCGGCCTCGGCTATGCGTTCTAAGTGTGAGCCCTGTCACGTTTTTCCTGTGAGCCTGGTCACTTCGCCGACGCTCGGGTTCGGCTATGGTCGAGTATGGATCTAGGGAGGATTGCCATGCTTCGCCGCTCGCTCGTCCTTGCTCTCGTCGCCTCGTCGGCTCTCGTCGGCGCCGCATCGGCACAGGCGCCGCAGACCAAGATCGGCGTCGCCGCGGCTGTGAACCAGAATCTCACGGGAACGCCGCCCGCCGCGGCCAGCCGTGTGGTCCAGATCGGCAACGACGTCTTCCATCGCGAACGCCTGGTGACCGACGCGCGCGGCCAGGCGCAGATGCTGTTCCTCGACGGCTCGGCGTTCACGGTCGGACCGGACTCCGACCTGCAGCTCGACGAGTTCGTCTACGACCCGGCGTCGGGCACCGGCAAGCTGGCGGCGACTGCGGCGAAGGGCGTCATCCGCTTCGTCGGCGGCAAGCTCAGCAAGAACCAGCCGGTCACCATCTCGACGCCGACCGCGACCATCGGCATCCGCGGCGGCATCGGCATCGTTTCGGTCGACGCCGCCAGCGGCGCGACCCGTGCCACCTTCCTCTTCGGCCAGGAGATGACGGTGACCTCGGCGACCGGCGCGGTCGAGAGGATCGCACGCCCCGGGTTCACCACGTCGGTGCAAAGCCGGGCCACCGCGCCGACCGCCGCAACCAAGGCGACCGGCGACCAGATCAAGCAGAATCTCGACCAGTTGAACGGCCGGCCCGGCGCCGCCGGCGGCGCTTCGCAGCAGCCGACCGACAACCAGGTCGCGGTCCGCATGCCGGCGCAAGGCGGTCCGCTCGGCCCGCCGCCTCCCGGTGGACCGAGACCGCGAGGACCGCAGCAGCAGGGGCCGCTCGGCCCGCCGCCGCCCAATCGCGACGCGACCCAGCAGAATACGGTCAACAATGCCGGGCTTCCGGCAGGATCGGTCGTCGCCTACCGGCTCGATCCGGATCCTGCCCTCGGCTCTAACCTGCCGACCGTGCGCAGCCAGGCGACCGGCGGCGCGGGCAACGGCTCCTCCAGCCCGCTCTATGCGGTTTCCAGCGGCCCGACCGGTACCGTCAAGAGCGTCCAGGTATCGGTCGCGATCGACGGGCAGGGCACCGGCCAGCGCTCGGTCGTGGTCGTGACCACTGGCGAAGGCGGCGACGGCGGCGCGATGCAAGCGTCGACCCGCGGGACGTCGCGGACCACCGCAGATCGCAACACCACCCGGGTCGCGTCGAGCTCGACCCTGAGCGGCACCGGCGCCGTCACGACCTTCGCCGCCGGCCGTGTGCCGGACGGCTTCGTTCAGAACGGCAGCGGCCTGGACACGCAGCTCGGCGGCGGCAGCACCCCCTACGGCTATCGGCAGACCGGAACGCGCGTGACCTCGCCGCCCGCGCTCGGCGCACGCGAGACCGTCATGCTCAGCGGCTATGCCGCGGCCTTCGCCGACTCCAATCGTGCCGACGGGCGGATCGATCCGTCGACTCCGTTGCTTGCCGGCCAGAACGGCGCACCGGGAGGGCCGGGCAACGTCTCGATCAGCACCGATGCCGCGACCGGCCGGCTGGCCGCGACCTTCCGCCTGACCTCTGAGGGCGGTTCGAGCGGGCCGACCAGCGTGGCACTCGAGTTCGGGGCCAACCCGGCGCGCGGCACCTATGTCGACCGCACGCGCTTCGCTGCCGTCGAGTCCTTGACCGCTGCGCAGATCACCGACGGCGGGCGCACGGTTTCGGCGGACTCGACCAGCCTCTACATGGTGTCGAGCGGGCTTGCCTCCGGACTGCCGAACGGTGTCCGGGCCTGCCAGTGCGAGTTCGCGCAATGGGGCTGGTGGGGCGGCGTTGTGACGGCCCAGAGCCGTGAAGGGGTCGCCCAGACCAATCACCTGCACATGGGCAACTGGGTGGCGGGACCGATGGTGTCGGCGGCCGACATGCCGACGACCGGCAGCGCCAGCTATGCCGGCCACGCGGTCGGGACGGTGGTCAACAACACCGCCCGCTATACGGCCGCCGGCAATTTCGCCGCGCAGTTCAACTTCGCTTCCCGCGCGGGCAGCATGACCATCAGCAACTTCGATGGCCTGAACATGTCTGGGGCGATCTCCTCGCAGAACGGCCGGGACTATGGTGCCACGCTCGACGTCTCTGGGAAGCCCGGCCTCGCCGGAAGGGCCCAGGGCTCGTTCTTCTCCGGCGCCGGCGACCCGGTTCGCGAGACCGGCGGCCAGTTCACCATCGCCAACACACCGGGAAGCCAGGGGAGCTACGCGGCCAACGGTATCTTCGTCGGCAAGAAGCAATAAGCGATGAGGCGGCTGCGCCGGTATGCATCGCTCGCGGTGCCCGGCGCGGTCCTCGCGCTCGTCCTGGCGCTCCGCATCTTCGATCCGGGCGGCGTTCTGGAAGAGGTGCGGCTTCGCGTCTTCGACGGCTATCAGCGCCTGTCTCCGCGTGTCGCCGAAACGTCGGCAGTTCGCGTCATCGACATCGACGACGAGAGCCTGTCGCGCATCGGGCAGTGGCCCTGGCCGAGGACCCTTGTCGCCGACCTGGTGACGCGGCTCTCCCAGGCGGGCGCGCTCGCGGTGGCGCTCGACATCGTCTTTCCCGAGGCGGATCGCACCTCGCCGGCGGAGGTGACCAAGTTCTGGCCCCAGGCCGAGGGGCTGCGCTCGCTGCTGGCGCAGCTGCCGGACCACGACACCGTGTTCGCCGAGGCCCTGGCGGCCTCGCCGTCGATCACCGGCTTCGCGCTGACCGGCGATGCCAACGACCGCGTTCCCGTCCGCAAGGGCAGCTTCGCCCATGCCGGCATCGATCCGAGGCCCTTCATCCCGGGATTCTCCGGATCGGTGGCATCGCTTCCGGCGCTCGAAGGGGCGGCGCGCGGCAACGGCAGCCTCAACCAGGTGCCGGAGCCCGACGGCATGCTCCGCCGGGTGCCGCTGGTGCTCAGGCTCGGCGACCGCATCTATGGATCGCTGGTGACGGAGGCGCTCCGGGTCGCGCAGGGCGCCAGCACCACGATCATCCGGGCCTCAGGCGCCCAGGCCACCGCCAGCTTCGGCGCCGAGACCGGGATCGACTCGATCAAGATCGGCGACATCGTCGTGCCGACCGATGCCAACGGCAAGTTCTGGCTCCACTACGCCCCGATCTCGCGCGAGAGGACGGTCCCGGCCTGGAAGGTCCTGGCCGGCGAGGTCGGCGAAGACACCTTCGATGGAACCATCGTCCTGGTCGGCACCAGCGCGGCAGGGCTTCGCGACCTGAGGCCGAGCCCGCTCGATCCGGCCTTGCCCGGCATCGAGGCGCATGCCCAGGCGATAGAGCAGATCCTGGCCGGCCGGACCTTGGAGCGCCCCGACTGGGCCGACGGCGCCGAGATCCTCTATGTCGCCGCACTCGGCCTCGCTCTCGTCCTGGCGCTGAGGCGGATCGGCGCCCTGTGGTCCGCGGCGGCGGGGGCGGGAGCGGCGGCGCTGGCGGTGACGGCGTCCTGGCAGGTCTTCCGCCATGCGGGATTTCTCGTCGATCCGGTGACGCCCTTCGCGGCCACGCTCGCGGTCTATGTCGCAGCGACGCTCATCAGCTACATCGCCGCGGAGCGGGAGAAGCGCGAAGTCCGGACCGCGTTCTCGCAATACCTCGCCCCGGCGATGGTCGAGCGCCTGGCCGCCGACCCGAGCCAGCTCAAGCTCGGCGGCGAGACCCGCGAGATGACCTTCCTCTTCTGCGACGTGCGCGGCTTCACCACGATCTCCGAGGGCTACAAGAGCGACCCGCAGGCACTGACCCGGCTGATCAACATGTTCCTGACGCCGATGACCGACAAGATCCTGGCGTCCCGCGGCACCATCGACAAGTACATGGGCGACTGCATCATGGCGTTCTGGAACGCGCCGCTCGACGACCCGGCGCATCCGGTCAACGCCTGCCGGGCAGCGCTGGCGATGCGGGGTGAGCTGGTCGAGCTGAACAAGAGGATCGCCGTCGAGGACGAGCAGGCGGGACGCCGGCATGTCCCGCTGGCGATCGGCATCGGTCTCAATTCCGGCGCGGTCGTCGTCGGCAACATGGGCTCCGACCAGCGCTTCGACTATTCGGTCCTGGGCGACGCGGTGAACCTCGCCTCGCGGCTGGAGGGCCAGTCCAAGACCTATGGCGTCGACATCGTCGTCGGCGAGACCACCCGGGCGGCAGCGCCCGGCTTTGCCTACCTCGAGCTCGACCTGATCGCGGTCAAGGGCAAGGCCGAGGCGGTTCGCATCCACGCCCTTCGCGCCGCCCAGCCGGACGACGCGCACGACCGGCTGGCGGCAACCCAGGGCGAAATGCTGGCGGCCTATCGAGCGCAGCGATGGGACGAGGCAACCGCCGCGCTCGGAAAAGCGCGGGCGCTGGCTCCCGATATCGCTCTGCTCTGGGATCTCTATGCCGAGCGCATCGCGGCGTACCGCGAGGAGCCTCCGGGGACGGACTGGGACGGGGTCTACGTCGCGCGCAGCAAGTAGGCATCTCGGATGCTACGGTGCGGGCCGAAGCATGAGGCGGACCGCGAGCCTAGACTGCGGCCGTACCGAAGGAACGCCAGCGATGGCCAGCAACGCCGTCTTCGCCGAAATCGCCGCCCTCGCCGGAGACCCGGCGCGGGCCGGCATGCTCCATTCGCTCATGGACGGACGCGCGCTCACCGCCTCCGAGCTGGCGCGTGCCGGCGGCATCACGCCGCAGACCGCCAGCGGCCATCTGGCCAAGCTGATCGCCGCCGGATTGCTGGCTGTCGATAGACAAGGGCGCCATCGTTACCACCGGCTGGCATCCCCCGCCGTCGCCCGGATGATGGAAAGCATCATGGCGGTCGCCTCGGATGCGACGTCGTCGCGGCGACGGATCGTCGTCGGTCCGCGCGACGCCGCTCTCCGGGCCGCGCGCACCTGCTACGACCACCTGGCGGGCAGGCTCGGCGTGGCTCTCGCCGATGCGCTGGTCGCCGGCGGCCACATGGAGCTGGGGAGCGATGCCGGGCTCTTGACCGACTCCGGCATGGCGTTGCTGGGCGATATCGGCATGGACGTCGAGGGTCTCTTCGCCCGGCGGACCGGGCGGCTTCTCTGCCGGCCCTGCCTCGACTGGAGCGAGCGGCGTCCGCACCTGGCCGGCACGATCGGGGCGGCCTTGTGCGCCCATTGCTTCGCCGAGGGCTGGATCCGCCGCAGCGAAGGCACCAGGGCGGTCGCCATCACCCCGAAAGGGCAGCTGCGGTTTCGCCAGGCCTTCGGAGTGACGCTAAGCTAGTCGCAGGCCTCAGCGCAGCTCGGTACGGATGCCGACGCTGCCCTTGATCGCCAGCGTCATCGGCGTCCGTTCGGCGCGCCCCTGGCGGTCATCTCAGCCTCTGCGGACGAAGGCGGCGAAGCCGGCCATGAATGTCTGCAGGCGCTGGCGGGTCGCGTCGTCGGTCAGTCGGCCCTCGGCGTCGAACGCCGTCCCGGCCTGGGTCACCATCAGCCGGCCCCCGCTCCACAACCGCGCGCCGAGCGTGCGCATCACCGGCAGCCAGTGGTTCTGGGCGAGGATGGTCCCGAGGTTGCCGGGGGAGGCGCCGATGATCGCGACCGGCTTGTTGCCGAACACCTTGGCCGAATCCGAGGGCGGCCGCGAGGCCCAGTCCATCGCGTTCTTGAGCACGCCGGGGATGCCGCTGTTGTACTCGGGCGTCGCCAGGAGGATGCCGTCGGCGGAGATCATCGCGGTCTTCAGGGCGGCCACCGCCGGCGGGATGCCGTCCGCGTCCTCGGCATCGCCGTCGTAGAGGGGGATGCCCCGGATGGTGGCGATCTCCAACCTGACGCCTTCCGGCAGCCCCTCGCCGGCAGCGATCAGCAGGCCGGTGTTGAAGGACGCTTTCCTGAGGCTGCCGGAGATGCCGACGATCTTGGTCATGGTGGTTACCCTTCAGAGCAGGTGCAGGAAGTCGCGAAGCGAGTCCCGGCGGTTGCCGTCGCGGCCGACCAGGGGATCGGCCGCCAGCATGGCGTCGATCACGGCCTCCTCGGTCGCCTCGGCGGCGGCGCGGAAGGCGAGGTCGATGCGGGCTTCGGCCAGCGCATGCCAGGGGATCACCGCCCGCGGCTCGTCATGGCTCACCCGGTTCGCCGTGGTGAAGGCGATGCAGAGGTCGCCCGAGCCGTGGCCGAGATGCGAACCGGTACGGGCGAGGCCGACGGCGGTCCGCCGTGCGATCCGGCGGAGCTGGCGTTCGCTGGCCGGCAGGTCGGTCCCGAGCACGATGATGATCGAGCCTGAGTCGGGAACCGCGGCCGAGCGCCGGGCCTCGGCGATGCGCCGGCCGAGCGGCCGCCCGGCCACCGTCAGGTCCTCGAGCCGGCCGAAATTGGCGAGGACGAGGATGCCCAGGTGATAGGCCTGCCCCTTGAACTCCACCCGGCGGGAGGCCGAGCCGATGCCTCCCTTGAGGCCGTAGGCGGACATGCCGGTGCCGGCGCCGACGGCGCCCTGCACGACCTCCGCACCCGCCCCCAGGATGGCTTGATCTATATGAGCAGCATTTACATGCAGGCCACGGATATCGTTTAAAAATCCGTCATTACACTCGCCGACGACCGGATTCACGGTCCCGGTGGTGACGCCGATTTCGGGGTTGCGCCTGAGCTTGTAGCGGACCAGCGCCTCCGCTGCCGTGCCGACGCTCAAGGTGTTGGTCAGCAGGATCGGCGTCTCGATGGCGCCCAGTTCGTCGACTTGCACGAGGCCGGTGGTCTTGCCGAAGCCGTTGAAGACCACCGAGGTCGCCATGACCTTGTCGCGGAACAGGTTGCCGCCATGCGGGAGCACCGAGGTTACGCCCGTATTGACGCTGTCGGCCTTCAGCGTGGCGTGACCGACGGCCACGTCCGGCACGTCGGTGATGGCGTTGCGGGTGCCGGGTTCGAGCTCGCCGACGACGAGGTCGAGGTCGCGAAGGCGGCGGGGAGGGGAAGCGCTCATGGAAGACCGCGGGAGTGGAAAATTACGATTGTTCCCGCACTTCACCCTGCAAGCCGTTGAATGTCCAACGGAATGATGCGAAACTTAGGGTTCTGGCCCGGTCCTGACGCAGGGCCGGTTCCACGACGGGGGGCGTCGTATGGTCAGGTGTGCGATCGTGGGGCTGGGGCGCTGGGGGCAGACCCTGGTGAACTCGGTTCAGGGGAAAAGCGACAAGATCCGCTTCGTGCGCGGGGTCACCCGCACGCCCAGGCATGCCGCGACCTTCGCCGCCGACCACGGCTTCCCGCTCGACTCCGACTACGAGGCGGCGCTGGCCGATCCCAAGGTCGATGCCGTCGTGCTGGCGACGCCGCATTCGGTCCATGCCGAGCAGATCCTGCTTGCGGCCAAGGCCAAGAAGCACGTCTTCGTCGACAAGCCGGTGACGATCACCCGCGAGAGCGCGGTCAAGGCGGTGCAGGCGGCGAAGAAGGCGAACATCGTGCTCGCCGCCGGCCACAACCGCCGATTCCTGCCGTCCCTGCACGAGATGAAGCGCCTGATCGACGACGGCGCGCTCGGCACCATCCTGCACCTGGAAGGCAACACCTCCGGCCCCGGCGGCTTCCGCTACCGCAAGGGCATGTGGCGGGCCGATCCGACCGAAAGCCCGGGCGGCGGCATGGGCGGCAGCGGGATCCACACGGTCGACTCGATGATCTTCCTGGTCGGCCATATCGCCACCATCCAGGTCGCGAGCTTCCGGCTGGTGCTGGAGGTGCCGCTGGACGACACCACCAGCATGCTCTTCCGCTTCAAGAACAAGATGTCTGGCTACCTCGCCTGCCTGCAGGCGACGGCGCCGGCGCAGCGCCTGACCGTCTTCGGCTCCAAGGGCTGGGCCGAGCTCAAGGGCGAGACCGAACTGACCGTCTGCCTGGTCGACGGCCAGCCCAAGACCCGGAACTTCCCCTCGGTGAACAAGGAACGGGCCGAGCTCGAGGCCTTCGCCGCCGCGGTCAACCGCGGCGTGCCCTATCCGGTGCCGCTCGACGACGTCGTCCACGGCGTCGCCTGCTTCGAGGCCATCGGCAAGTCGGCGAAGAGCGGGGAGCTGCTCAAGGTCAAGTGACGCCATGACGGCTCCCTCCGCCTCCCTCGCCACCCGCGAGGTCCAGATCCCGGTCATCCTCGTCAGCCTGGGCCACGGCGCCACCCATTGGATCGCCGCGACCTTCTACCTGGTGCTCCCGTTCATCACCCGCGACCTGGGTCTCAGCTACACCGAGGCCGGCCTGCTGGTGACCTGCTTCTACGTCAGCTCGGCCCTGGCCAACGTGCCGAGCGGCAGCGTCGTCGACCTGACCGGGCGGCGCATCCTGATCCAGGCGATCGCGCTCGTCGGCGGCTCCGCCGGCCTGTTCTTCGTCGGCATCACCACCAGCTACGTCGCGCTCGCCGCGGCGGTGACGCTGATCGGCGCCACCAACATGCTCTGGCACCCGGCGGCGATCTCCTACCTCTCCGGCCATCTGCCGAAGAACCGCGGCTACGCGCTCTCCATCCATGCGCTGGGGGCCAATGTCGGCGACGCGGTGGCGCCGGTCTTCGCCGGCTGGCTGATGCTGACCCTGACCTGGCATGCCACCGCCGAGATCAACGCGCTGACCGGCGTGATCGTCGCCGCATTGCTTCTGATCGTGCTCAACGGCGGCGACACCGCCGCCAAGGCCCAGGCAAAGGCGACCGACCTCCGTGCCTACATCGCGAACACCATCACCGTCTTCCGCCGCCGCGAGGTTTGGACGCTCTGCCTGATGGCCGGCGTCCGCTCGATGATGCAAGGCGGGCTGCTGGTGTTCCTGCCGCTCTACCTGGCGGACGAGATGAAGCTCAACCCGTTCTGGATGGGCATGGCGCTGATGCTCCTGCAGATCGGCGGCATCATCGCCGCCCCGATCGCGGGCGTGCTCTCCGACCGCATCGGCCGACGCCCGATCGTGCTGGCCGGCATGACCAGCACGACGATCCTGGTGGCGGCGCTCACCTTCATCTCCGATGCGACGGTCTTCATCGCCGCGATCTCGATCCTCGGTTTCTGCATGTATGCGATGCGGCCGGTGATCCACAGCTGGCTGATGGACCGGACCCCGCCGGCGCTGGCGGCGACCATGACCAGCGCCATGTTCGGGACCCAGTCGATCCTGACCGCGCTCGCCCCGCCGATCGGCGGCCTGATCGCCGACCACTACGGCCTTGCCGCCGTCTTCTACTTCCTTGCCGCCTGCGTGCTCGTGGCCAATGCGCTCGCGCTGGTGGTGCCGCGCTCCGAACAAGGCGACTGACCGACCACTCCCGGGGGATCTCATGACCGATATCGTGGTGGAACGGAATCTGCTGATTCCGATGTCCGATGGCGTGCATCTCGCGGCGGACCTGTACCGGCCGAAAAAGGGCGGGCCGTTTCCGGCGCTGCTCAACTACGGGCCTTATCACAAGGATGGACGCGGCGGCCGCACGGCGGTCGACGGTTTCAACCGCCACATGGCGAAGAAGGGCTATGCCTGCCTCTCGCTCGACATCCGCGGCCTCGGCAGCTCCGAAGGCATCGCCGCCGAGCCGATGGCAGCCCAGGAGGCGAAGGATGGGCACGAGGCGGTCGAGTGGATCGCCAAGCAGAGCTGGTGCACCGGCAAGGTCGGCATGTGGGGCGTGAGCTACCCCGGCATCACCTCGCTGTCGGTCGCGGCGACCCGGCCCAAATCGCTGGCCGCGATCGTGCCGATCCATGCGACCGCCGACATCCGCCGCGGCTTCCTGCAGATCCGGGGCGTCCGTACCGGCTTCTGGTGCGACGCCGACTGGGGCCCGCGCATGGTCGGCTGGAACCTGATGCCGCCGCTGCATCAGGACGCCGAGGGGCGCTGGGCCAAGATCTGGCGCGAGCGGCTCGAGAAGAATCCGCCCTGGATCATGGACTGGTGGGAGCACACCGGCCCCGGCAAGTACTGGGACTCGCGCGCCGCCGACATGACGAAGATCAAGGCGCCGACCTTCAACATCTGCGGCTGGCGCGACCTCTATGCCGAGGACACGATCACCGACTTTTTGGCGATCAAGGCGCCGAAGCGGCTGATGATGGGGCCGTGGAAGCACGCCTTCCCGGATCTCGCGCTCGACGGCCCGTGCGCTGCGCTGCGCGAGATGGAGCGCTGGTTCGAACGCTGGCTCAAGGACGTGAAGAACGGCGTCGAGGACGAGCCGCCGGTGTTCCTCCACGTCCAGGGCCACGAGGCCGAATGGCGGCATGAGGATGGATGGCCGCTGTCGCGCGCGAAGGCCACCACGCTCAAGGTCTCCGACGACCTGACGCTCGGCAGCGCGGCCGGCAAGGAAAGCACCGCCTACGCCGCGGACCCGACCGTCGGCGCCGAGTCCATCGCCTGGGACCCGTGGTCGAGCGGACTCGCGCAAGCGCGGCCCTGGGACCAGAGCCGCGACGACGCGCAGTCGCTCGCGATCACGGGCGAGCGCCTCGATAGCGCGCTCGACGTGCTGGGCGCCGCCTCGGCGACGCTCGATCTCGACGCCACCGCGCCCGCGACCGTCTCGGTCAAGCTCGCGGACGTCGCGCCGAACGGCCGCTCAACCCTGATCACCCAGGGCTGGAAGGAGATCGGCGCCGGCAAGTCCGTGATCGACGTCGCGCTGCGGCCGACCGCCTATCGCCTGGCGCCGGGGCATCGGCTCCGCCTGTCGGTGGCGCTCGCCGATTTTCCGCGCATCTGGCCGAACGAGAACTCCGCGATCACGCTCAGCCACGCCGGAACGCAGCTGGTCGTTCCGACCGCGAAGCCGGCGAAGGCGCGCGTGCCGAACTGGGGTCCGATCCAGGCCGATGTGCTGAAGGGCCCCGGCGATCTCGGCGGCTGGCAGCGCTGGAGCATCGACCGCGATCTTTCCAACGACGTGGTCACCCTGGTCGGCGACCGTGAGGAAACCCAGAAGCTCGACGCCGAGACGACGATGATCAACCATCATGTCTATCGCGTGTCGGTGCAGAAAACGCGACCGGGGCTCGCCCGGTCGGTCGCCAAGCAGACGGCCACGATCCAGCGGCCGGTCTCCAAGACCGTGACGGAAACCACGGTGATCGCGACGACGCATGAGCTCTCGATCCAGACGGATATCAGGATCGATGGCGAGCTGTTCTTCACGAAGCGCTGGGCGAAGACGCGAAAGGCCAAGAAGAAGTGAGGACGATCCAGCTTCCCGGGGGCGAGACGGTTCCCGCCCTCGGGCTCGGCACCTGGAAGATGGGCGAGCGCGGCGGCGACAAGGCGAGCGAGATCGCCGCGGTCAGGCTCGCCCTCGATCTCGGCATGACCCTGATCGACACCGCCGAGATGTATGCCGAGGGCGGGTCGGAGAAGATGATCGGCGAGGCCATCGCCGGGCGCCGCGACGAGGTGTTCCTCGTCTCCAAGATCTATCCGCACAACGCCGGCCGCGCCAACACGCCGGTCGCCTGCGAGCGCAGCCTGCGCCGGCTCGGCACCGACCGCATCGACCTCTACCTGCTGCATTGGCGCGACCGGAAGCCTTTGGCCGAGACCATGGAGGCGTTCCAGAAGCTGAAGACGGAGGGGAAGATCCGCCACTACGGCGTCAGCAATCTCGACACCGACGACATGGAGGAGCTGTGGCGGGCGCCGGGCGGCCCGCTCACCCAGGTCAATCAGGTCTATTACAACCCCGCGGCTCGCGGCATCGAGTTCGACCTCCTGCCCTGGCAGCGAAAGCAGCGGGTGCCGATCATGGCGTACTCGCCGGTGGACCAGGCCCGGCTCGCCGGCGACAAGGCGCTGGCGGCGATCGGCAAGCGGCACAACGCCACCGCCGCGCAGATCGCGCTCGCCTGGGGGCTCCGGCATCCGGACTCGATCGTCATCCCGAAGGCGGTGAAGCCCGAGCACATCCGTCAGAACGTCGCCGCGCTCGACATCAGGCTGACGCCCCAGGACCTGGCCGAGATCGACAAGGCGTTTCCGCCGCCGAAGGCGAAGACCCGGCTGGAGATGACCTGATGGCCGATGTCTTCGACCGGCTGGTCGCCCGCCTGGAAGCGGCGCAGGCCGACTTCCGCGTGCTGGAACACGTGCCCGAAGGACGCAGCGGGCAGATCAGCAAGATCCGCGGCAACCTGCCGTCCCAGGCGGCGAAGGCCATGGTGGTCGCGGTGAAGACCGCCGAGGGCCGGAAATTCGTGCTGGCCGTCCTGCCCGGCGACCGCCGCGTCGACTTCTCCGGCATCGCCAAGGCGATCGGCGGCAAGAAGGCGGCGCTGGCCGCACCCGAGGAGGCGAAGCGCCTGACCGAATGCGAGATGGGCGCGGTCCCGCCGTTCACCTTCTCCGACGAGCTGATCCTGGTGGTCGATCCGAACCTGCTCGCCCATGACCGCATCGCCTTCAACGCCGGCCGCCTCGACCGCTCGATGTTCCTCTCGACCGCCTCATATCTCGCCGTCGCCAAGCCGAGGGTGGCGCCGATCGCGGGGTGAGTCAGGTGCGCCCGACGATGTAGGCGACCCAGCTGCGGTCGGCGTCACCGCGCTCGGCGCGGCGGAAATTGCCGGTACCCTTTTTCGTCTTGCGGTCGGTCGTTTCCCAGAGAACGTGAACGTCCGCGAAGCCGGCCTCCTCCAGAAGGTCGCGGAGCTCCGGCAAGGTCCACAGGCGCCAGTCATAGGTGAAGGCGTTGCGCAGCTTGCGCCCATTCGGGAACTCGAAGTGGATCCGGCAGTCGGTGTGGTAGGTCACCGGATCGAACGACACCTGGTCCCAGACATAGGTGCAGCCATGGAGGCGCCTGCGTTCGCGACAGATGGTCTGCGTCTCGCTGCCACCCCAGGCATCCATGATCATCATGCCGCCCCGATTGAGCGACCGCCGCGCACTCCTGGCATAGGCGAGCATCTGCGCGCGCGTCTTGAAGATGCAGTAGGAGAAGTTGAGCGCAGCAACGACATCGGCCTTGGGGCGGCGGACGTCGAGGACGTCGGCATTGATCAGGTCGATCCGTGCGCGCGCATCTTCCGAGAGCTGCGAGAGGTTGTGCGTCTCGCCCCATCGAAGCGTCGGCTCGTCGAGGTCGATGCCGACGGCGCGTCGATCGGATCCCAGCTCGACCCACGCGCAGGAGAGCAGCGCCGTCCCGCAGAAATCCTCGCGGAACAGGCGGGCCGGGCGACCGGTGAGCTTCTTGAAGTACCGGGCGATGTCGCGCACGTCCGCCTCGGGCGACTGGACAGCTTCCTGATAGAGCACATGCACATCGGTCGTCGGCGAGAGCTTCGGTTGAGCGGTCATTTGCCTATTTCTTGTGCGCGACGAGGACAGTCGCGAGAGCAGACGCGCGTCGCAGATACGGGAAAAACACGGATCGACCAAGTGGGTATTTCGTCCGGTCGCGCAATCCGCGACAATCATATCCATGGCGAGGGCCGAGGGAACGATGGACACAGCAGCCAGGATCAAGGCGCCCGAGACGCTGCCGGCCTCCTGGTACAGCGACCGCGAGCTCTGGCAGCGCGAGCGCCGGGCGATCTATGGCGCCTCCTGGAACCTGGTCGCGCGCGAGGACCAGCTCACCGAGCCCGGCAGCTATGTGGCGCAGGACGTCGCCGGCTGGCCGATCTTCGTCCTGCGCGGCCGCGACGGCGGCCTCCGCGCCTTCCACAATGTCTGCCGGCATCGGGCCTCGCCGATGGTCGATGAGGGAGCCGGGCGTGCGGAGGTGCTGCGCTGCCGCTACCACGGCTGGGTCTACGACCAGGACGGGCGCCTTCGGAAGGCCCCTGACTTCGGGGACGGCCTCGATCTGTCCCAGAACGCCCTGTTCCCGATCCGGGTCGAGACTTGGCGTCGGCTGGTCTTCGTCTGCCTGGACGATGAGGCGCCGGGGCTCGGCCCCTGGCTCGGCAGCATCGACGAGCGCTCGCGGCGGTATCCGGTCGAGCGCATGCGCTTCCACCGCTCGACCGTGGTCGACCTCGGGGTCAACTGGAAGACCTATGGCGACAACTATGCCGAGGGCTACCACGTGCCGACCCTGCATCCGGCTCTCGACCGGGCGATCGACATGGCGAGCTACCGGGTCGAATGCGGGGTGGAGGAGGGCGTGCAGATCCACAGCGCGGCCGCCAGGGGCGGCGGCACCAGCGGGCTCTGGCTCTGGAAGTTCCCGGGCCTGTTCCTCAACATTTACGACTGGGGCATGAACATCGCGCGCCTGGAGCCGCTGGACCAGGGCCGCTCGCAGCTCGCCTACTGGTTCTTCTTCAACGAGGACGCGCCCGACGGGGCGGCCAGGCGCGACGAGATGATGCGCTGGTCGCTCACCATCGCCGAGGAGGACAAGACGATCTGCGTCCAGGTCCAGCGCAACCTGGATGCGGGCGTCTACGACACCGGCCGCCTCTCGCCGGTGATGGAGACCGGCGTCATCCAGTTCCAGGACTGGGTCCGCCGGCGGCTCGGCTCGAACCTCGGCTGACCCGGCCTATCCCACGGTCGTGCTTTGATTTTCCGCCAGGATGGGTTTCACTGGCGGCGAAACGGCCCCGGAAGGCCCAACAAGGGAGAACGCTCATGCTGACTCGTCGTGACGTGATGATGGCGACGCTCGCCGGATCGACCGCGCTCGTGGCCGGCTTGAGCGGCACGGCTCTGGCCCAGGCCATTGACATGCTGCAGATCTTCGTTCCGGCCGCCCCCGGCGGCGGCTGGGACCAGACCGGCCGCACCATCGAGGCGGTGCTGAAGGCCAACAAGCAGATCAACGGCGCCCAGGTGACCAACGTCCCCGGCGCCGGCGGCGCCGTCGGCCTGCCGCAGTTCGTCAACCAGTGGAAGGGCCGGCCGAACAGCGTCATGGTCGCCGGCATGGTCATGGTCGGCGCGCTCATCGCCAACAAGAGCCCCGTCAACCTCAGTCAGACGGTGCCGCTCGCCCGTCTCACCGGCGAGTTCGAGGTGATCGTCGTTCCCGGCGCCTCGCCGCACAAGGACATGAAGTCGCTGGTCGAGCAGCTGAAGAAGGACGTGGGCTCGGTCTCCTGGGCCGGCGGCTCGGCCGGCGGCACCGACCATATCCTGGTCGGCATGATCTGCCAGGCCCAGGGCCTCGACCCGAAGAAGGCGGCCTATGTCGCCTTCGCCGGCGGCGGCCCCGCCCAGGCGGCTCTGCTCGGCAACCAGGTGACCTGCGGCGTCTCCGGCTGGGGCGAGTTCTCCGAGCAGGTGAAGGCCGGCAAGCTGCGCGCGCTCGCCATCTCTTCCGACAAGCGTGTTCCCGGCCTCGACGTGCCGACGCTGAAGGAGCAGGGCATCGACGTCGAGCTGTTCAACTGGCGCGGCCTCTTCGCTCCGCCGGGGATCGCCGACGCCGAGCGCGCCAAGCTCACCAAGATGATCGAGGACATGGCCGCCAGCAAAGCCTGGCAGGACGAGCTGACCAAGCGCGACTGGATGGGCATACTCCTGACCGGCAAGTCCTACGAGGACTACATCAAGTCCGAGAACACGAGGATCGAGGGCATCCTCAAGAGCCTCGGTCTGGCGTAAAGGCGTCGTACCCCCTCTCCCGTGCGCAGCGCGGGGGAGGGACGGGGTGGGGGCCGAGCGCAGCGAGGGGCTGCCTAGTTTATGACGAGGTCGGGGCCGTCTCGCAGCCGTTCGAGCCGCCGCGACACAATCGACGCCCGACCTCGCTCCGCTCGGCCCCTACCCCGACCCTCCCCCGCGTAGGACGCGGGAGAGGGCGCCTGTGGAGTGCATCGATTTGAAGCTCGCGTGAAGTCGGGCGATCGTAAGGGGGATTTCGTCATGCAGGCTCGCTCCACCGGCGCGATCGCGGTCGCTCTCGGAATCGTCGCTGTCGGCCTCGTCGTCGGCTACGAGACGACCCAGATCTCGCTATCGCCGGCCTATTCCAAGGTCGGCCCCAAGGCCTTCCCGACCATGGTGTCGGTCGGGCTCGTCCTCCTCGGGCTGGCGCTGCTTTGGCAGGCCTGGAGCGGTGCATGGACGGCGGAGGATGAAGACGAGACCCAGCCGGCCGACTGGCGGGCGCTCGGCTGGCTCGGCTTCGGCCTCGTCTTCAACGTGGCATTGATCGGCTTTCTCGGATTCATCCTGGCCTCGACCGTGCTCTTCGCCTCGGTCGCCCGGGCCTTCGGCAGCCTTAGGCCGGCGCGCGATCTCGCCGTCGCCTTCGTCTTCTCCGCCGTCTGCTACCTCGGATTCGTCAAAGGCCTCGGCATCAACATGGGCGCGGGCGTCCTCGAGAGGCTGTTCTAGATGGATACGCTCGGCCACCTCGCCCAGGGCTTCGGCGTCGCCCTGACGCCGATCAACATCGTCTGGTCGTTCGTCGGCGTGGTCCTGGGCACGGCGATCGGCGTGCTGCCCGGCCTCGGCCCGGCGCTCACCATCGCGCTGCTGCTGCCGCTGACGTACAAGGTCGACGCGACCGGAGTGTTCATCCTGTTCGCCGGCATCTACTACGGCGCCATGTATGGCGGCTCGACCACCTCGATCCTGCTGAACACGCCGGGCGAGAGCGCGACGATCATCACCGCGCTCGAGGGCAACAAGATGGCGCGGCGCGGCCGCGGCGGGGCGGCGCTGGCGACCGCCGCCATCGGCTCCTTCGTCGCCGGCACCATCGGCACCCTCGGCCTCACCTTCCTTGCCCCGGTCGTTGTCGACTTCGCCCTCAAATTCGGCCCGGCCGAATACTTTTCGCTGATGATCCTCGCCTTCGTCACGGTCTCGGCCGTCCTCGGCAACTCGGCGATCCGCGGCCTCGCCAGCCTGTTCTTCGGTATCTGGCTCGGCCTGATCGGCGTCGACCTGCAGACGGGGCAGGCGCGTTTCACCTTCGGCGTCCTCGAGCTCCTGGACGGGATCAACGTCATCATCGTCGCCGTCGGCCTCTTCGCTGTCGGCGAGACGCTCTATCTCGCCGCGCGCCACCGCTACGGCCAGGACGAGATCCTGCCGGTGAAGGACTCCCTGTGGATGACGCGGGAGGATTGGTCGCGCTCGTGGAAGGCGTGGCTCAGGGGATCGGCAATCGGCTTCCCCATCGGGGCGATGCCGGCCGGCGGCGCCGAGGTGCCGACGTTCCTCTCCTATTTCACCGAGAAGAAGCTGTCGAAGAAGCCGGAGGAGTTCGGCCACGGCGCCATCGAGGGCGTCGCCGGTCCCGAGGCCGCAAACAACGCCTCGGCCGCCGGCGTTCTGGTGCCGATGCTGACATTGGGCCTCCCGACCTCGGCGACGGCCGCGATCATGCTCTCGGCCTTCCAGAGCTACGGCATCAACCCCGGCCCGCAGCTGCTGATGACACAGGGCAACCTGGTCTGGGGCCTGATCGCCAGCCTCTACATCGGCAATGTCATGCTGCTGGTGCTGAACCTGCCGCTGGTCGGCCTCTGGGTGAAGATCCTCGCCATCCCGGCGCCGCTGCTTTACGGCGGCATCCTGGTCTTCGCCACCATCGGCACCTACGGCATCAGCCAGTCGCCGATCGACCTGATCCTGCTCTATCTGATCGGCGGCATCGGCTTCCTGATGCGCAAATACGACTTCCCGACCGCACCGGTGATCATCGGCATGATCTTAGGGCCGCTGGCCGAGCAGGAGTTCCGCCGCGCCATGACCATCGCCCAGGGCGACGTCACCGTGCTGTTCACCCGCCCGCTGTCGTTGACGCTCCTGATCCTGGCGGCGCTCGCGATCCTGAGCCCGTACATCTATCGCTGGTGGATGCAGGCCCGCGCTTGAAAAAGGCCCCCTCCGGGAGGAGAGGGTCCGACGTCGGCGATGCGCGGACGGCCTACTCGGTCAGGGCGCTCGTTGTGTCGCTCCTGCGATTGTATTTGATGGTGATCTTGGAGATCTGGCAGAGGTCGAAGCCGCGCCAGACGACGCTCGAATTGTCGTCCTCGTAGGTGACCTTGAGGTCCCACTTGCAGCTCTTGTCGGCGCGCGAGAAGCGGATGGGCAGCGTCTCCTGGTCGTCCATCGTGTCCTTGCCGAGAATGTCTTCTTCCCACGAGTCCTGGTTGCTGGGGGAGACGTAGACGGCGCTGATGACATAGCCCGTCGCGTTCACCAGCGTGAAATCCTGCTTGCCCTGAGCCTGCGCGGACGGAGCGGAGCCGAGGACCGTCAATCCGAACAGAAAAGCAAGCGCAGACCGCATGAAAATCCCCCTGTTCGTGTTGGTAGATACGGACCGTAGACAACATCGGCGCTCGGCGCTTGCCAAGCAATTCTTGAACGACTGCTGAGATCGTGAACGACGTCAGGCTCTCTCGTCGACCCGGTCGACCGGCGGTTGATCGGCCGGCTGGCCCTTGGCGACGCCGACCATGGCCGGGCGCAGCAGGCGATCATGCAGCACGTAGCCGGGCTGCATCACCTGGACCACGGTGCCGGGCGGCTTGCCGGTGTTCTCGGCCTCGAACATCGCCTGGTGCAGGTTGTAGTCGAAGCGCTCGCCGAGCGGCATGACCTTCTTGACGCCGTTCTTTTCGAACGCGGCGAGCACCTCGCGTTCGGTCGCCTCGAGGCCGACCAGGAGCGCGTCCAGAACCTCGCTCGCCTTCCGCGCCTCGGCCGGAACCAGCTCGAGTGCGCGGCGGAGGTTGTCCGAGATTTGCAGGATGTCCCGCGCCAGGCTGGTGGCGCCGTAGCGCCTCGCCTCGTCGCGCTCGCGCTCGGCGCGGCGGCGGCCGTTCTCGGCCTCGGCGACGGCGCGCAGCAGCTGATCCTTGACCTTCCTCAGCTCGACCTCGAGTTCGGCCTCGCGGTTCGCCGGCGGCGTGTCGTTGGCCGGCCTCGGTTCGGTTTCCGGACCGCCGTCCTTGGTCTCGTCGCTCATTCAATGATCCTTGCTTCAGAGTCTCGAATTTAGCCCAGCAAGCGGCCGATCAGCTTCGCCGTGTAGTCGACCATCGGGATGATGCGGGCATAGTTCATCCGCATCGGCCCGACCACGCCGATCGCGCCGACCACGCGCTCGCGGCCGTTGGAGAAGGGGGCGACGATCATCGCGCAGCCGGCGACCTGGAACAGCTCGCTCTCGGCGCCGATGAAGATCTGCACGCCGTCGGCGAGCGAAGTCGCGTCGATCAGCCGGAGCAGCGACTGCTTGGTCTCGAGCGCGTCGAACAACGAGCGTATCCGCTCAAGGTCGCCGATGGCGCTGACGTCGTCGAGCAGGTTGGCGCGGCCGCGGACGATCAGGTGCCCGCCGTCGCTGCCGCTCCATGTCGCGATGCCGGCCTCGACCACGCGCCTGGTCAGCTCGTCGAGCTGGGCCCGCTGCTGCTGGATCTCGGTCGTCACCTGGCTCCGCGTCTCGTCGAGGGTGCGGCCGGCGACCCGCGCGTTCAGATAGTTGCTGGCCTCGGTCAGCATCGAGGGCGTGATGCCGGGCGGCAGCTCCAGCACCCGGTTCTCGACCATGCCGGTCTCGCTCACCATCACCACCAGCGCGCGGCCGGGGCCGAGGCCGACGAACTCGACGTGCTTCAGCGACTTCTCGATCTTCGGCGAATAGACCAGGCCGGCGCATTGGGTGAGGCCGGAGAGGGTGGCCGAGGCCTGCTCCATCACGTCGGTCATGCTGCGCCCGGAGGCGGCGCATTGCCCGTCGATGCTGCGGCGCTCGTCTTCGGTCAGGTTGCCGATTTCCAGCAGGCCGTCGACGAACATGCGAAGCCCGGCCTGGGTCGGCAGACGGCCGGCGGAGGTATGCGGGGCGTAGAGGAGGCCGGCCTCTTCCAGGTCGGCCATGACGTTGCGGATGGTGGCGGGCGAGAGCTGGACGCCGAGCCGGCGCGAGATCGTGCGCGAGCCGACGGGCTCGCCGGTCTCGACGAACGCCTCCACCACCCGCCGGAAGATCTCCCGGGATCTGTCGTTCAGTTCGCCGATCATGGGTCCATCAACTCCGCCCGGTACTTAGTGTCGCATCGCCGGGGCGTCAACAAGGGGTGCCAAATGCCGGCTCAAGCTGATAGGTTGCGCCCCGTTCCGATTCCAGCAAAGAGGTTGTCTCATGCGCCCCTCCGGCCGGGCGGCCGACCAGATGCGTGCCGTGGTCCTCGAACCCGGCTTCGCCAAGCATGCCGAGGGCTCCTGCTTCGTGCGCTTCGGGGACACCCATGTCCTCTGCACGGCCTCGCTCGACGAGCGCGTGCCGCCCTTCCTCAAGGGCTCCGGCAAAGGCTGGGTCACGGCCGAGTACGGCATGTTGCCGCGCTCGACCAATACCCGCACCGACCGTGAGGCCGCCCGCGGCAAGCAGTCGGGCCGAACCCAGGAGATCCAGCGCCTGATCGGCCGGTCTCTCCGGGCGGTCACCGACTTAGGGAAGCTGGGCGAGCGCCAGATCAAGATCGACTGCGACGTGATCCAGGCCGATGGCGGCACGCGCACGGCCGCCATCACCGGCTCCTATGTGGCGCTCTACCAGTGCCTGCAGCACATGAAGCGGCTGAAGATGGTGTCGGCGATCCCGATGACCGACTCGGTCGCCGCCGTCTCCTGCGGCATCGTCGCCGGCCACCCGGTCCTCGACCTCGACTACGCCGAGGACTCGGGCGCCGAGACCGACGCCAACTTCGTGCTCACCGGCGCCGCCAAGCTGATCGAGGTCCAGGCGACGGCCGAGGGTGCCCCCTTCGCCGAGGCCGAGCTTCTGCGCCTGCTGGAGCTCGCCCGACACGGCGCCGGCCAGCTCGCCTCGCTGCAGCGCCAGGTCCTCGGGCTTTAGCTGATGGCGGTTCCGGTTCGCCAGCTCGTTCCGGGAGACGAGCAGCGGCTTTCCGACTTCCTCGAGCGCCGGGCCGACAGCTCGATGATCCTCCGCGCCAATCTCCGGCGGTCGGGACTCCTCGATAGCGGCAGCGCCTATGGCGGGACCTATGTCGGGGCCATCGACGGCCAAAAGGTCGAGGCGGTGGTGGCGCTGTACTGGAACGGCTTCGTCTCGATGCAGGCGCCCTACCACATGGGCCCGATCCTGACCCACCTGACCGGGCTCGGTGTGCGGCCGGTCAAGGGCCTGCTCGGGCCGCTCGCCCAGACCGAGGAGGCGCGCCAGCTCCTCGGCCTCAGGAATGCGCCGACGCGCAAGAACAGCCGCGAGGACCTCTTCGCGCTCGACCTTGGCAAGATCGCTGTGCCCGGGAATCTGTCGGTCGGCCGTTGGACGTCGCGGCGGCCGCGTCCAACGGAAATCGACATGCTGATCGACTGGCGGCTCGCCAGCGTGAGGGAGACCCTTGGAGGGCCCGACGACGAGGTGATCCGCGCCGAGGCCGGCGAGACCATCCGGCGGCAAGACGGGGAGGGTGCGCTCTGGGTGCTGGAGGTCGACCGGCGCCTGGTGTCGATGAACAGCTACAACGCCATGATCCCGGACATGGTGCAGATCGGCGGTGTGTTCACGCCGAAGGACCTGCGCGGGCTGGGATTCGCCCGGGCGTGCGTCGCCGGCTCTCTGCTTGCCGCCCGCAAGACCGGCGTCGAGCGGTCGGTCCTGTTCACGCCGAAGGAGAATGCCTCGGCCCAGGCGGCCTATCGCGCCATCGGCTTTCGCGTCGTCGGGGAATATGGATTGGTGGTGTTCCAATGACCGCCGCCGGCCGCCGCTTCACCGCACCTAAGCTCGTGCTCGCCACCCACAATCCGGGGAAGGTGGGCGAGCTCGTGGAGCTGCTCGCGCCCTGGGGCGTCGAGGTGGTGTCGGCCGGCGATCTCGGCCTGCCGGAGCCGGAGGAGACCGGCGAGACCTTCGTCGATAACGCGCTCCTCAAGGCCAGGGCGGCGATGGCCGCGACCGGTCTTTCGGCGCTGGCCGACGATTCCGGCCTCGCCGTCTCCGGTCTGGATGGCAGGCCCGGGGTGCATACCGCGGACTGGGCCGGCTCGCCCCGTGACTTCACCCGCGCGATGCGCCGGGTGCAGGACGAGCTGGGATCCAACCCCGACCGCCGCGCCGCCTTCATGTCGACGCTCGCCCTGGTCTGGCCCGACGGCCACGAAGAGGTGTTCGAGGGCAAGGTCGATGGCACCCTGGTCTGGCCGCCGCGAGGCGACATCGGCTGGGGCTACGATCCGATGTTCGCCCCGGAGGGCGGCACCCGCACCTATGGCGAGATGCCGGCGGAGGAGAAGCACGCGACCAGCCATCGCGCCCGGGCGCTCGCCAAGCTGGTGGCCGCCTGCTTCCGGTCGCGATGAGCGACGGCGGCTTCGGCCTCTACATTCATTGGCCGTTCTGCCGGTCGAAATGCCCTTACTGCGACTTCAACAGCCATGTCGCCGAAGGCGTCGACCAGGCCCGCTGGCGGCGGGCACTGCTGGCAGAGCTCGACTGGTGGGCCGATCGCGTCGACCGCCGCAATCTCACCAGCATCTTCTTCGGCGGCGGCACGCCCTCGCTGATGGACCCGGAGACCGTCGCTGCGGTGATCGAGCGGGCGGAAAGCCGGCTCGGTTTCGCCGGCTCGCCGGAAATCACGCTCGAGGCGAATCCCACCAGCGTCGAGGCCGGCCGTTTCGCCGCCTACCGCGCCGCCGGCGTCAACCGGGTGTCGCTGGGCGTGCAGGCGCTCGACGGTGCGTCGCTCAAGTTTCTCGGCCGGCAGCACGATGCGGACGAGGCGCTGGCGGCGGTCGCCACCGCCGCCCGGCACTTTCCGCGCTTCAGCTTCGATCTGATCTATGCGCGGCCGGGACAGTCGGTTGCCGATTGGCGCGAGGAGCTTGACCGCGCGCTTGCCCATGCCGGCACGCATCTCTCCGTCTACCAGCTCACGATCGAGCCCGGGACCCAGTTCCAGACCCGCTTCCAACGGGGCGAGATCGCCATCCCCGACGATGACCTCGCCGGCACGCTCTACGAGGTGACCCAGGAGGTGATGGAGCGGGCCGGGCTGCCGGCCTATGAGATCTCCAATCACGCGCGTCCGGGGGCGGAGTCCCGCCACAATCTGACTTACTGGCGTATGGAGCCATATCTCGGAATCGGTCCGGGCGCCCATGGCCGGGTGCCGCGGGGCGGCGTCTGGCACGCGACGCGCCAGGCCAAGGCACCCGAAACCTGGGTGGCCGCGGTCGAAGCCGCCGGCCACGGTACTGCCGAAGAGACGGCGCAGACGCCGGAGGAGCGTCGGCGCGAAATCCTGATGATGGGACTCCGGCTGGCCGAAGGCATCCCCTACGGTCGCCTTGAGGTCCTGCCGCCGGCCGACCGCCTCTTGGCCCTGGTGGAGGAAGGGTATCTCGCCGATGACGGCCGGGTCATCGCCGCCACTGCGGCAGGACGGCAACGCCTGAACAGCCTCATCGACTACCTGCTCCCCTGAACGCCCGGAAATCTGCCAGTTGCAGCCGACCTCGTTGTGTCGTAAATCGGCATCAACTGTGTCTATTCTGCACCTATGAGCGAAACCGGGACGAGCGACATCGTCGGGCTGTGGCGCCGCTTCGAGGCGTGGGGCGGGCGCGTGGGTCTTGCCCGCAAGCTCGCCATCGCGCTGGCGCTGGCGTCGGTGACCTCGGCGATCGCGACGTATCTCACCTTCTCCGGCATCGACACGCTGCCGCGCGAGCCGAAGCCGGTCCTGCTGCTATTAACTCTCGACGTCGTCCTGCTGCTGCTGCTGGCCGGTCTGGTCGGCCGCAGGCTGGTCGGGCTCTGGGCCGAGCGGCGGCAGGAGGGGACCGGGTCTGGCCTTCACCGTCGCCTGGCCCTGCTGTTCAGCTTCGTCGCGCTGGCGCCGACGCTGGTCGTCACCGTGTTCGCGGCCCTCTTCCTGCACCTCGGCATCCAGAGCTGGTTCGACGACGTGGTGCGGAAGGCGGTGACCGAAAGCCACTCCGTCGCCCGGCTCTATCTCGACGAACACCAGAAGAGCATCCGCGGCGACATCCTGCTGATGGCGTCCAACATCTCGCGCGAGGCGCCGGCGCTGATGAGCAGCCCGCAGCGCTTCAGCCAGCTGGTCTCGGCCTGGGCCTCGACGCGCTCGCTCTCCGAGGCGGTGGTCTTCACCGAGTCCGGCACAATCCTCGCCCGCGCCGGCATGACCTTCGCGCTCGAGCTGGAGCCGCTGCCCGAGGACGTGATGCGGCGCGCCTCCGATGGCGAGGTCGTGCTGTTTTCCAGCGAGAACGAGGACCGCGTGCGGGCCGTGGTGCAGCTCGACCGGTTCCTCGGTGCCTATCTGATGATCGGCCGGGTCGTCGATGCGACGGCACTCGCCTATGCGGAACGAACCCGGCGCGCCGTCGCCGCCTACCAGGAGATCGAGGCACGCGCCTCGGGTCTTCAATTCAGCTTCATCGTCTGGTTCGCCGCCGTGGCGCTGCTGCTGCTGCTCGCCGCTATCTGGCTCGGCCTCACCTTCGCCAACCAGCTCTCGCGCCCGATCGCCGGCCTCGCCCGGGCGGCCGAACGCGTGCGAGCGGGCGACCTCGGTGCGCGCGTCGAGGAGCGGTCGGCCGGCGACGAGATCGGCGTGCTTTCCCAGGCGTTCAACCGGATGACCGAGCAGCTCCAGGCCCAGCGCGGCGAGCTGATGGATGTGAACCGGCAGCTCGATGCGCGCCGGCGCTTCATCGAGGCTGTGCTGTCCGGCGTCTCGGCCGGCGTCATCGGCCTCGACGGCGAGGGGCGCATCACGCTTCCGAACCGGTCGGCCGCGACCCGTCTCGGCGTGCAGCCGGAGAGCCTGACCGGCCGGCTTCTGGCCGAGGCTGTGCCGGAACTGGCGCCGCTGTGGGAGCAGGTGGTTCGCCGCCCCGACAAGCTGGCCGAGGATCAGGTGCAGATCGTGCGCGGCGGGCGCACGCGCATCCTCCTTGCGCGCATCGGCGTCGAGACCCGCGAGGACGAAGCGATCGGATACGTCGTGACCTTCGACGACGTGACCGAGCTGCTGACCGCGCAGCGGCAGGCGGCCTGGGCCGACGTCGCCCGCCGCATCGCACACGAGATCAAGAATCCGCTGACGCCGATCCAGCTTTCCGCCGAACGGCTGAAGCGGCGCTATCTCAAGGAGATCAAGTCGGACCCCGAGACCTTCCAGGCCTGCACCGACACCATCGTCCGCCAGGTCGCCGACATCGGGCGGATGGTGGATGAGTTCTCCTCATTCGCCCGGATGCCGCGGGCGACCATCAAGCCCGAGGCGCTGCAGCCGATCTGCGAGGAGGCGGTGTTCCTGCAGCGCCAGAACCGGGCGGTCGCCAAGGTCGAGTTCGAGGCGCCGGAGGCGCCGGTGATCCTTCCCTGCGATGCGCGCCAGCTTCGTCAGGCGCTCACCAACCTCCTCAAGAACGCCGCCGACGCCATCGAGGGGCGGACGGCGCCGGAGACCGGCGCATTGCCGCCGGGACTGATCCGGCTCTCGCTCGCCCTCGACGGCGGCGAGACCAGGATCGAGGTCACCGACAACGGCAAGGGGCTGCCGGCCGAGGGGCGCGAGCGGCTGACCGAGCCCTATGTGACGACCCGGACCAAGGGCACGGGCCTCGGGCTCGCCATCGTCAAGAAGATCGCCGAGGACCATGGCGGCCGCCTCGTCCTCGGCGACAACGAAGGAGGAGGGGCGCGCGTCGCCCTGGTGCTGCCGGGCGGCGTGCTCGGCGAGATCGTCAAGAAGGGACCGAGGGTCGTCGCACATGGCGCATGACGTACTGATCGTCGACGACGAAGCCGACATCCGCACGCTGATCGGCGGTGTGCTCGAGGATGAAGGCTATCTTACGCGGGCCGCACCCGATTCCGACACGGCGCTGGCCGAGCTTCGGACGCGGCGTCCGTCGCTGCTGGTGCTCGACATCTGGCTTCAGGGCAGCACGCTCGACGGCATGCAGCTGCTCGAAGTCGTCCGCAAGGAACATCCCCACGTTCCGGTGGTGATGATCTCCGGCCACGGCACGATCGACACCGCGGTGCAGGCGATCAAGCTCGGCGCCTACGACTTCATCGAGAAGCCGTTCCAGACCGACCGCCTGCTGCTGATCGTGGCGCACGCGATCGAGGCTGCGCGCCTGAGGCGCGAGAACCAGGAGCTGAAGCTGCGCTCGGGCGCGGCTGTCGAGCTGACCGGCGTCAGCCAGCCCCTCCAGCAGGCGCGCCAGGCGATCGAGCGGGTGGCGCCTACCGGAAGCCGCGTCTTCATCACCGGTGGCGCCGGCGCCGGCAAGGAAGTGGCGGCGCGGATGATCCACGCGCGCTCGCGCCGTGCCGACGGCCCCTTCGTCGTGCTCAACTGCGCGACTCTTGAGCCCGAGCGCTTCGAGGCCGAGCTGTTCGGTACGGAATCCGGCGCCGACATCCGGCTCGGCACCTTCGAGCAGGCCCATGGCGGCACTCTGCTGCTGGACGAGGTCGCCGACATGCCGACCGAGACCCAGGGCAAGATCGTGCGCGTGCTGCAGGATCAGGCCTTCCGCCGGGTCGGCGGTACCGCCCGCATCGAGGTCGATGCCAGGGTGATCGCCACCTCAAACCGCGATCTGCCGACGATGATCGTCGAGGGCACCTTCCGCGAGGATCTGTTCTACCGCCTGAACGTGGTGCCGGTGCGCGTACCCTCGCTGCGCGAGCGCCGGGAGGACATCCCCGTCCTGATTCGCCATTTCCTCGGCCAGGCGGCCGAGAGCGCCGGCCTGCCCAAGCGCGAGGTCGGCGAGGACGCCATGGTCGCGCTCCAGGCCTATGAATGGCCCGGCAACGTCCGCCAGCTGCGAAATGTGGCGGATTGGCTGCTGATCATGGCGCCCGGCGATCCGACGCAGCCGATCTCGGCCGAATCGCTGCCGCCGGAGATCGGCTCGAATACCCCCACCGTGTTGCGTTGGGAAAGGGGCGGGGAGATCATGGGCCTGCCACTTCGAGACGCCCGAGAGCTGTTCGAGCGCGAGTACCTCCTGGCCCAGATCAACCGCTTCGGCGGGAACATCTCCCGCACCGCCGCCTTCGTCGGCATGGAGCGCTCGGCGCTCCATCGGAAGCTGAAGTCCCTGGGTGTGCCGTCTGCCGATCGTCCGCTCGTGCGCAACGGCGTCTGAACGGTCTCTTCTCGTCTCGTAGGGCAAAGGCGCTTCGGGGACCGCGGGGTTCCCGGGGGGGGCAACCGCGAGAAAAGGGGGACCATATGCTCGCGACCTATTTCAAGCTGGACGAGAACAAGACCGATGTGAGGACGGAGGTGCTGGCCGGCATCACCACCTTCCTCACCATGGCCTACATCATCTTCGTCAACCCGCTGATCCTCGGCGACGCCGGCATGGACAAGGGCGCGGTGTTCGTCGCGACCTGTCTCGCCGCCGCGCTGGCGACGGCGATGATGGGGCTCTACGCCAACTACCCGATCGCGCTCGCCCCGGGCATGGGCCTCAACGCCTACTTCGCCTATGGCGTGGTCAACGGCATGGGGGTGCCGTGGACGGTGGCGCTGGGCGCGGTCTTCGTCTCCGGCGTCCTCTTCCTGGCGCTGACGCTGACCCATGTCCGCGAATGGATCATCAACTCGATCCCGAAGGCCCTGAAGCTCTCGATCTCCGCCGGCATCGGTCTGTTCCTCGCCATCATCGCGCTGAAGAACGCCGGCCTGGTGGTCGAGAACAAGGCGACGCTCGTCGGCATCGGCAACCTGAAGGCGCCGACGACGATCCTCGCCTGCCTCGGATTCTTCCTCATGGTCGGCCTCGATGCGCTTCGGGTTCGCGGCGCCATCATGATCGCCATCCTGGCGGTGACGGTGATCGGCATCGTCTTCGGGCTTTCGCCCTTCAACGGCATCGCCTCGATGCCGCCGTCGCTCGCGCCGACCTTCATGAAGATGGACGTCGCCGGCGCACTTTCGCTCGGGCTTATCGCCGTGGTCTTCGCGTTCCTCTTCGTCGACCTCTTCGACAATGCCGGCACGCTGATCGGGCTCGCCCATCGCGCCGGCTTCCTCGACAAGGAGGGCAAGCTGCCCCGCATCCGCCAGGCCCTGGTGACGGACTCGGCGGCGGCGATGGGCGGCGCCATCCTCGGCACCTCGACCACCACCAGCTATATCGAGAGCGCCGCCGGCATCAAGGAGGGCGGGCGGACCGGGCTGACGGCGCTCACCGTCGCCGCGCTCTTCCTGCTCGCGTTGTTCTTCGCGCCGCTGGCGACCACGGTGCCGGCCTATGCGACGGCGCCGGCGCTGTTCTTCGTCGCCTGCCTGATGGCGCGCGGCCTCGCCGAGCTCGACTGGGAGGACGTGACCGAGTACGCGCCGGGCGTGGTGACGGCGATCTCGATGCCGCTCACCTTCTCGATCGCGCACGGCATCGCCTTCGGATTCATCTCTTATGCCGGCATCAAGATCGCCGCCGGCCGCTTCCAGGACGTGAGCCCGGTCGTCGCCGTGCTCGCCGTGCTGTTCATCGTCAAGTTCGCGATCCTGTAGGCGGCGGGGGCGCGCTCACGTCGACACGGCCCGCAAGAATTTGTCTTGGCGTCCATGGAGAAGTACGCTTAAATGAAATTTGCGGGTGAATTCGTCCGAACATTGCGTGAGGTCGGTTCATTCTTCAAAAACACAAAGCGAACAGGGAGGAATCGATGTCCAAGAAACGAATGACCCGGCGTCAATTCGCCGCCGGTGCGGTGGCATCCACCGCCGTGATCGGCATGCCCTATGTCTCCTCCGCCCAGTCCGCGGGCAAGCTCGCGGTCGGCCTGTGGGATCACTGGGTTCCCGGCGCCAACGACGCGTCGAAGAAGGTGATCGACGCCTGGGCGGCGAAGAACAAGGTAGAGGTCTCGGTCGACTACATCCCGAGCCAGGGCAACAAGAACCTCCTGACCATCGCCGCCGAGGCGCAAGCCAAGTCCGGCCACGACATCCTGGCGATGCCGACCTGGTGGCCGCATGCCCAGTCGGACCTGCTCGAGCCGACCAACGACATCATGGCCGAGCTGATCAAGAAGCTCGGCAACGTCAACGGCACTGCCGAGTATCTCGGCAAGCTCGGCGACAAGTGGCTCGGCGTGCCGGCGACGATCGGCTCGCAGCTCAAGGGACCGTGCACCCGCATCGACCTGCTGAAGCAGCATGCCGGCATCGACATCCAGGCGCTCTACCCGGCCGGCAGCGCGCCCAAAGCCGACAGCTGGAACTTCGACACCTTCCTGAAGGCGGCGGAGGCCTGCCACAAGGGCGGCAAGCCGTTCGGCATCGGTCTCGGCGAGACCTCGGACTCGGTCGACACGGCCGGCGCCTTCATGCAGAGCTTCGGCGCCGCGCTGGTCGACGCCAAGGGCAACATCACGGTCAAGTCCGACGCGGTGCGCCAATGGCTCGAATACTCGGTCAAGCTGGCGAAGTTCTTCCCGGCGGATGCCCCGGCCTGGGACGATGCGTCGAACAACAAGTGGCTGGTTGCCGGCAATGGCGCCCTGATCATGAACCCGCCCTCGGCCTGGGCGGTGGCCAAGCGCGACGCGCCCCAGATCGCCGAGCAGTGTTGGACGCACGGCTTCCCGCAGGGCGCGAAGGGCCGCTTCGCGCCGTTCCTGCCCTATTTCTGGAACATCTGGAGCTTCTCGAAGAACAAGTCGGCGGCGAAGAGCCTGCTCGTCGCCCTGTCGGAGCCGGACGCGATCGCGAGCTTCGTCGGGGCCTCGGGCGGCTACGACATCCCGAATTTCGACAAGATGACCACGCTCCCGACCTGGGCGAATGAAGGTCCGCCCAAGGGCACGCTGTACCACTACCCGAACCCGCACAACCATCAGACGCTGTCGATCACCGCGGCTCCGGCGCCGCCGAAGATCGCGCAGCAGATCTATGTGCAGGCGACGCCCACCAAGATGATCGTCCGCCATCTGCAGGGCGAGCCCATGGAGAAGACCCTCGCCTGGGCCGAGAGCGAGGTCGAGGGCTTCCTCCGCTAGGACCGGGAATGCGGATGCGCGATGCTGCGGCGGGCGTCCTTCGGGCCGCCCGCCGCAGCGGCGTCCCCCATCAGTCCGTGCATAGCTATTCCACACCGACATCGCCCGTTGCCGCGAGAGTGATCCATGGCAGACGCCGTCGTCACGCCCGTCACTGAGGTCCGGCGCGCCCGGCCCAAGCCGCGCTCGCGCCTGCGAAAATTCTTCGAGCGGAAGTCGACGATCGCCTTCTTCATGGCGCTGCCGCTGATCCTCCTGATCTTCACGCTGGTGATCTACCCGGCCTTCTACGCGATCTACCTGACGACGCTGAACAAGCGGATGACGGCGACCGCCTGGATGAAGAACTGCACATATCTGCCAGACTGGATCTGCACCTACATCCCCTTCGGCAATCTGCAGTTCCTGCTGACGCGCGAAACCTTCTGGATGGTGTTCTGGCAGTCCTGCCTGTTCGCCATCACCGCCGTCATTTTCAAGGCCTTGATCGGCTTCATAGTCTCGCACCTGGTCCACAACATCCCCGCCAAGGGCCAGCGTAAATGGCGCGGCATGCTGCTGGTGCCGTGGGTGATTCCGGCGGCGATGAGCACGCTCGCCTGGCAATGGCTGTTCGACCCCTCCTACTCGGCCTTCAACTGGATACTGGCGCAGTTCGAGATCGAGAGGATTGCCTGGACCGGCGTCGCCCACTGGGCCCGCTTTTCGGTGATCCTGGTCAACATCTGGATCGGCGCCCCGTTCTTCATGATCATGTATCTGGCGGCGCTCAAGTCGGTCCCCGACCAGCTCTACGAGGCGGCCGAGATCGACGGCGCCAACTGGTGGCAGCGGATCTGGTTCGTGACGCTGCCGATGATGCGCAACATCATTGCGATCACGGCGCTGTTCTCGACCATCGTCACCTTCGCCAATTTCGACATCGTGCGCGTGCTGACCGCCGGCGGCCCGCTCGACAAGACGCACCTGTTCGCAACATGGTCCTTCCGGCTCGGCATCGAGGGCGGTGACATCCCGCTCGGCGCCACCGTGTCGCTCTTCATGGTGCCGATCCTGGCGGTCGCCGCCGCCTTCATCCTGCGCGACATCACGAGGCGGGGGAACGAAGCCTGATGACCAGCGTCACCGTCGACAAGGCCGGCCCGACCCGCGCCACGCCGAAATACGGCAGCATCAAACGCGACCGCGCCTGGGCCCTCCGCTGGAGCTTCGTATTCCTTACGCTGTTCGCCTTCGCCTTCTTGATCCCGCCGATCTACATGTTCATCACCTCGCTGAAGACCAGCGCGGAGATCTCGGCGGCGAAGAATCCCTGGTGGGTGTTCAACCCCACGCTCGGCAACTACATCGACCTCCTGGCCGCGCCGCAGTACCTCATCTTCTTCAAGAACTCGGCGATCGTCTCGGTGTCGGTGGTGGTGATCACCATGCTGATCGCGATCCCGGCCGCCTTCGCGCTCTCGCGCATGCGCTTCTGGGGCTCGGCGACGCTGGCGACCGGCGTGTTCCTGACATATCTGATTCCGGAGACGCTGCTCTTTCTTCCGCTGTTCAAGATGTTCGCGGTTTTCAACGAGCTGACCGGCATCCAGCTCCTGAACCGCTGGTGGGTGTTGCTCGTCGTCTATCCGACGCTGACCGTGCCGTTCGCCACCTGGATCATGATCGGCTATTTCGCCTCGATCCCGAAGGAGCTCGACGAGGCCGCGATCATCGACGGCGCCAGCTGGATGCAGACCCTGGTCCGCGTCTTCGTGCCGGTGGCGCTGCCCGGCATCATCGCCGCGACCATCTTCGCCTTCACCGTCTCCTGGGCGCAGTTCCTCTACCCCTTGGCCTTCACCACCTCGATCGACCAGCTGGTGCTGCCGGTCGGCATCATCACCACGCTGATCAAGGGCGACGTCTTCAACTGGGGGCAGATCATGACCGGCGCGCTGCTCGGCGCCGCGCCGCCGCTGATCATCTACGCCTTCCTGATGGACTACTACATCGCCGGGCTGACCGCCGGCTCGACCAAGGGCTGAAGGGGATCGAAGCACATATGGCCGACGTATCCATCCGCAAGGTCTTCAAGCGCTACGACAGTGTCGAGGCGGTGCGCGGCATCGACCTCGAGATCAAGGACCACGAATTCGTCGTGCTGGTCGGCCCGTCCGGCTGCGGCAAGTCGACGACGCTCAGGATGATCGCTGGCCTGGAGGAGATCACCGCGGGCGAGATCGCCATCGACGACATCGTCGTCAACGACGTGCCGCCGAAGGACCGGGACATCGCCATGGTGTTCCAGAACTACGCCCTTTATCCGCATATGACGGTCGCGGAGAACATGTCGTTCGGGCTTCGCCTCAAGCGCTTTCCCAAGCCCGAGATCAAGGCGCGCGTCGACGAGGCCGCGCGCATCCTCGACATCACCGAGCTGCTCGACCGCAAGCCCAAGGCGCTCTCCGGCGGCCAGCGCCAGCGCGTCGCCATGGGCCGTGCCATCGTGCGTCACCCGAAGGTCTTCCTTTTCGATGAGCCGCTCTCCAATCTCGATGCCAAGCTCCGCGTGCAGATGCGCACCGAGATCAAGCGCGTGCACCAGAAGGTGAAAACGACCACGGTCTACGTGACCCACGACCAGGTCGAGGCGATGACGCTCGCCGACCGGGTGGTCGTGATGAATCACGGCGTGATCGAACAGGTGGGACCGCCGAACGAGCTCTATCACGCGCCATTGACAAAGTTCGTCGCCGGATTCATCGGCTCGCCGGCGATGAACTTCATCCCCTGCAAGCTCGAGGACGCCGGTGACGGCCTCCGCGTCCGGCTCACCGGCGACTACGCCTTTCCGGTGCCCCAGGCCCGGGTGGCGCGGTATCGCCCGCATTTGGCGAGCCCGAACCTTTTGTTCGGCGTCC
Organism: Rhizobium sp. Q54; assembly: GCA_945871425.1. Taxonomy (GTDB): domain Bacteria; phylum Pseudomonadota; class Alphaproteobacteria; order SHVZ01; family SHVZ01; genus SHVZ01. The sequence goes on from CAMBVS010000021.1 coordinate 49,017, forward strand.
GCCCCGAACACGTCGCCGAGTCGCGGCCGCATGCCGAGCCAGGCATCCATCCTTTCGAGGTCGGCCTCGACGTCACCGAGCCGATGGGCATGGAGACCCTGGTGTACTTCAAGGTCAATGGCGCCGAAGTCTGTGGCCGGGTCAGCCCCACCGCCGGCGCGGCGGACAATGCCCGCATGAGGCTCGCCATCGACATGAACAATATGCATCTGATCGACGACGCGACGGGGATGGTCTTGTGAGCGCAGCGCCGGCGCCTGATGATCGCCTCTACTGCCGGCTGGCGGCGTAGTACTCGACCCGGCGTTCGAGATAGCCCAGGTCCTCGGCGATAGCCACTCGGTCGCGCGGCTCAAGCCCCTGCCAACGCCCACGGCGATGCCGTGGACGGCCGAGTTCGCGAGCCCGGGCGCCGGCGGCTCGCGGTTACCAGGCGAACTCGATCAGCTGGTGCTCGCTGCGGAAGCCGGCGCTTTCGAGACAGTTCTGCGAGGCGCGGTTCTCGACGTTGCAGCCCGCGATCGGCCGCTTGCCTGTGGTGAGGCAGAGATGCACCAGGTGCTGGACGATATACCGGCCGAGCCCCTGCCTCCGTTGGCCGGGCGCCACCATCATGCCGACGTCGTAAGCTTTGTGAACGGGCGTGACCCGCTGCAGCAGCCCGCACCCGGCAAGGCCCGTCCCGGTTTCGTAGAGGAACAGCTGCCCGGCACGGACATAGGCAATCGCTTCGGCATCTTCGCCGAAGAACCCGTCATTGGCAGCCATGACGGCTGGCACGTCCCGTTCATCCGCGGCACGGACCTGGATCGCCGGATCCGGCGTGAAGCCGGGATCGACGATCCTCCTGTAGAGCAGGCCCGTCGTCTTGGCCTGTGCTGCGCGGCGGCTGCAGACGGCATGCAGCGGTTCGTCGAAGGACTTGCAGAGGGCTCGGCGGATGCCCGTTTGCTCGACAAGGCGGTCGAACAGATCACCTCCAGCCGCGTGGAACTCGACCAGCGTGGAAGCGCCGTCGGTGATGAAGTAGCCGAGAACCTCACCCGCCCGCACGAGCAGGAATGGCCGCCCCCGGCGGCTCAGCCGTTCGCAGTGGAACTCCTGCGGCTCGGGAAGGGACGCAAGATAGATCGCGCGCCAGTCGCGGAGATCGGCGAACGTCGCCGGAACGACGCTGAACGTCAAAGCCCGGCCGGCTTCGGCCCGCCGGTTGCCCAGTCCAGCAGCTCGACCGTGTGCACGGCCGGGAGGTGCGCGTGCTGGGCGATCTGGGTGAGGCAGCCGATGTTGCCGGCGGCGACCAGGTCGGCCTTCGTCGCTTCCAGATATCCCGCCTTGCGCTTGCCGAGCGCGGTTGCGAGCTCCGGCTGCAGCATGTTGTAGGTGCCGGCCGAGCCGCAGCAGAGATGCGCCTCGCCTGGCTCGACCACGGCGAAGCCGGCCCGCGTCAGCAGCGTCTTCGGCTCGGTCCTGATCTTCTGGCCGTGCTGCAGCGAGCAGGCCGAGTGATAGGCGACGGTGAGGCCCTTGGGGGTGCCCTGGGGCAGGTCTAGCTTGCCCAGCACTTCCGTCACGTCCTTCGACAGCGCCGAGACCCTGGCCGCCTTCTCGGCCCAGGCCGGGTCGGTGCGCAGCATGTGGCCGTAATCCTTCAGCGTGGTGCCGCAGCCCGACGCATTGACCACGATGGCGTCGAGATCGGGGACCGCGAGCCAGGCGTCGATGTTCGCCTTGGCCTGGTCGAGCGCCTGGTGCTCCTGGCCCATGTGATGGACCAGGGCGCCGCAGCAGCCGGCACCGCGGGCGACCACGACCTCGCAGCCGAGGCGGGTCAGGAGCCGCACCGTCGACTCGTTGATGCTGGGCGCCAGCACCTGCTGGGCGCAGCCGGAGAGCAGCGCGACCCGCATCTTGCGCACGCCCTCCGCTGGGAAGACCTGGGGTGAGTCGACGGCGGCCGGCGGGGCCGGCGCGCTGGGCGCCAGCTTCAGCATGGCGCCGAGCCGGCCCGGCAGCAGGGCCGCGAAGGGCCTTGCGATCGCCGCGCCGATGAGAGCGAGGCGGAAGCGGCCGGGATAGGGGAGGATCGCCGCCAGCAGCCGGCGCAGAACGCGGTCGAAGAACGGCCGGGTCCAGGTCTTCTCGATGCGGATGCGCGCCTGGTCGACCAGGTGCATGTAGTGGACGCCCGACGGGCAGGTGGTCATGCAAGAGAGGCAGGAGAGGCAGCGGTCGATGTGCTTGGCGACCTTGGCCGTGGCCGGCCGGTCGTTCTCCAGCATGTCCTTGATCAGGTAGATGCGCCCGCGCGGGGAATCCAGCTCGTCGCCGAGCAGCACATAGGTCGGGCATGTCGCCGTGCAGAAGCCGCAATGGACGCAGGCGCGCAGGATCTTCTCCGCGACCTGCAGGTCGGGATCGGCGAGCTGCGCGAGCGTGAAATTGGTTTGCATCAGTCCATGCGGCCGGGATTGAGGATGCCCTTGGGATCGAAGCTCTCCTTCACCCGCTTCGCCAGCGCCGCCAGCGCCGTCGGCTGCGGATGGAAGACCGGCGCGACGGCGCGCAAGCCCGCCTCGGCGCGGATCAGCGTCGCGTGCCCGCCCCCGAGGGCGTTCCGGATCGCCGTGGCGTCGATCGCAGGCGGGACGGCGAGCCAGACCAGGCCGCCGCCCCAATCGTAGAACCATTCGGCCCCGGCCGACCGGGCGATCCGGGCGACGGCCTGCGGGCCTTCCGTCGGCGCGACGGAGAGGCGCCAGAGTGGGCGCGCGTCGCCGGCGAAGGGGCGTACGTCGCGGATCTCGTGCCAGAGCTTCGCCGAGTTCATGCCGTGCAGTTCTTCGGTCGCTCCGAAGCCCGCCAGCTCGGCGCGCAGCGCCTTGCAGCGGTGCTCGGCCGAAGGGGCGGGACCCTCGACCCGGACCGCGGTCACGCCGGCCCCGGCACTGGCGACATAGGCGACGCTGGACCGCCGGGCGATCGCCGCCGGCAGATGGGCCGCCGCGACGACCTCGTGCGGGCTTCCCAGTGCCGCCGACATCGCCTCGACGGCGCGCGCGTCGGCGAGGCCGAAGACGAGCACGGTGCGGGTCTTCTCCGGTGCCGGCATCACCTTGAACGTCACCTCGGTCATCGCCGCCAGCGTGCCGTAGGACCCGCAGATCAGCTTGCTCAGGTCATAGCCGGTGACGTTCTTCACCACGCGGCCGCCGGACTTGAAGATCTCTCCCTCGCCGTTCACCGCCTTGAAGCCCAGCAGGTGGTCGCGGGCGGCGCCATGGCGGAGCCGGCCGGGGCCGGCGAGGTTGGCGGCGAAGACCCCGCCGATGCTGGCACCGCCTTCGGCGCCGCCATAGAGAGGCCCCATGTCCATCGGCTCGAAGGCGAGGCGCTGGCTCTTCTCGGCGAGCATCCGTTCGATCTCGGCCAGCGGCGTCCCGGCGAGGGCGGTCATCACCAGCTCGTCCGGCTCGTAGAGGGTGACGCCGGCGAGGCCGGAGAGATCCAGCGTCGCCGCCGCCTGCACCGGCCGGCCGAGGCCGCGCTTGGTGCCGCGACCGACCAGCTCGAGCGGCGTGCCGGCGGCTGCGGCGTCGGCCACCATCTGGCGGACGTCGTCGGCGTCGCGGGGACTGGTCATCAGAACCGCGGCAGGTCGGGGAAGGGGAGTTGCCCCTTGGAGACGACCATGCGCCCCATCTCGGCGCAGCGGTGCAGGACGGGGAAGACCTTGCCGGGATTCAGCAGGGATTCCGGATCGAAGGCGCATTTGATCCGGAGCTGCTGGGCAAGGTCGATGTCGTCGAACATCGTCTCCATTAGGTCGCGCTTCTCGATGCCGACGCCGTGCTCGCCGGTCAAGACGCCGCCGACTTCGACACAGAGGCGCAGGATGTCGGCGCCGAATTTTTCCGCCCGCTCGAGTTCGTCGGACTTGTTGGCGTCGAACAGGATCAGCGGATGCAGGTTGCCGTCGCCGGCATGAAAGACATTGCAGAAGCGGAGCCGATGCTTCTCGGACAGCAGGCGCATGCGCGCCAGGACCTCAGGCAGCTTCTTCCGCGGGATGGTGCCGTCCATGCACATGTAGTCGGGCGTGATGCGGCCGACGGCGGGGAAGGCCGACTTGCGCCCGGCCCAGAAGAGGACGCGCTCCTCCTCGCTCTCGCTGATGCGGAGCATCATCGATTGGCGGGCTCGCGCGATCTCCGCGACCCGTTCGATCAGGTGGTCGACCTCCACCTTCGGCCCGTCCAGCTCGACGATCAGCAGCGCCTCGACGTCCAGGGGGTACCCGGCATGGACGAAGTCTTCGGTCGCATGGATCGCCGGCTTGTCCATCATCTCCATGCCGCCCGGGATGATGCCGGCGGCGATGATCGCGGCGACGCAGTCGCCGGCAGCCTCGTTGGAGGGGAAGCCGATCAGCAGCGCACGGGCCGTCGACGGCTTCTTCAGGATGCGCACCGTCACCTCGGTGACGACGCCGAGCAGCCCCTCGGAGCCGATCATCAGGCCGAGCAGGTCGTAGCCTTCGGAATCCAGGTGCTTGCCGCCGAGGCGGATGACCTCGCCGGTCACCAGCACCATCTCGATGCCGAGCACGTTGTTGGTGGTGAGACCGTATTTGAGCGAATGCACGCCGCCGGAATTCTCGGCGACGTTGCCGCCGATGGTGCAGGCGATCTGGCTGGAGGGGTCGGGAGCGTAGTAGAAGCCGGAGGAGGCCACGGCGGTCGAGATGCCGAGGTTGGTGACGCCCGGCTGCGCCGTCACCGTGCGGTTGGCGAAGTCGATGTCGAGGATCTTGTTGAACTTGCCGAGGCCCAGCAGCACGCCGTCGGCGAGCGGCAGCGCGCCGCCCGAAAGTGATGTGCCGGCCCCCCGCGGCACGACGCGGACCTTGTTGTCGTGGCAATAGCGGAGGATGCGGGACACCTGCTCGGTGGTCGACGGCAGCACGGCGACCATCGGCAGCTGGCGATAGACCGAAAGGGCGTCGCACTCATAGGCCCGCAGCTCCTCCTCGGCGTCGATGACGCCTTCGCCCGGCACGATCTCGCGGAGCGCCGCCACGATCTCGCGGCGGCGGGCGAGGACGCTCTGGTCAGGTGCCGGCATTCTCAAAGCCATGGGGTGATCCTCGAAAGCATGCGCATGAATGTCAAATGGGCCGCCCGGCGGCCGAAACCCGGGGAACCGTCCCGCCCGCTGGGGATTTGCCCGTCGGGTCCATCGGGCCTAGACTACCGTCTGGCGAGAAGCCGCGCCCGATCCAGGTGATCCAGAAGGGGACAGACAATGGCCGAAATCAATCCGACTGCCACGGCGGCGCTGCCGCAGGCCAACCAGCCCGCGCCGCGCCCGGCTGCGGCCAAGACCCAGTCGACCGAGACGAAGTCCGGCGATTCGCCGAGCATCCGGATCGACCCCGGTCTGCTCGCCCGGATTGCCGAGGACAGCGCGCTGCAGGGCTTGGACCAGAATCTCGATGCGGATGGTGCGCGCTCGCTGGCTCAGGAGACGCAGCAGCAGCTCGCCTCGCAGACGCTCAGCATCGCCAATCAGTCGCCGCAGACGCTGCAGGATCTCTTCCGCTAGACGTCTCGTCGCGAATCCTGCCCCGGCGGCATCGGAAAAGGCTCGGTGGCCGGGCAAGCGTTGCTCGCACGCGCCAGGACCGGACCTAGGCCGTCCTACTTGAAATCGATGAGGTCACGAAGATCACAGCGGAAGGGCTTGGCCCGTCCGCTGTCGGCCGTCAGCCCTGGCGGGCCTTGAAGCGAGGGTTCGTCTTGTTGATGACGTACACCCGGCCCTTGCGGCGGACGATGCGGCAGTTCTTGTGCCGGCCCTTCATGGACTTGAGCGAATTCACGACTTTCATGGCGAACCCCAAGGAAACAGGCGTCGGACCATAGGGATGTCGCCCCGGGTTGTCAACGCGCCCCGCCCCTTTTGAGCTGAGCCCCAGAAACTGATCCGGGAATGGGTAGAGTCCGTCTTAGGGAAGGAGACGGACGAGGAAGCGCCGCCGGTTCACGGCAGAGCAGGCCAGCGCGTGCCAAGCTCACCGCTCTCATGGACGGGGCGAGACCGATGTCCTCGCCTGCATGGGTTTTCCCGCTCAGCACCGCGCCAAGTTCCACCCCACCAACCCGCTGGAGTGGCTCAACGATGAGATCAAACGACGCAGCGAGGTCGTCGGCATCTTCCCCGGCGAGGCCGCCGTCATCCGTCTGATCGGCGTCCTGCTCCTTGAACAGAATAACAAATGGGCCGTCCAGAGATCCCGCTACTTGAGCCTGGAAACCATCGTTCCGCTCAGCGATGATCCCATCGTCGGTCTGCCGGCCGTGGCAGCCTGATCGAGCAGCCGACGCTGCCCCGGAGCAACGCTCCGGCACCACGCCGTGGGGCACGATCGCTGCGTATGATATTAACTGGAGACTAAGATGCGTCGATTGTTGGTGTGCGGAGCGACAGGATTTATCGGTCGAAATCTCACTGAGTATTTTGCCAACGATCCACGATATCAGGTGACAGCCGTTTACCATCAGCGTCCACCATTTTCATGTACAGGCGTAGCCTGGATTCAGGCCGACCTGACACAAACTGAAGATGTCCTCAAAGTTGTCCGTGGCCAAGATATCGTCTTGCAGGCGGCGGCGACCACCTCGGGTGTACGTACGACGATCACAAATCCATCTCAGCAGATCGTCGACAATGCAGTGATGAATTCCTATCTGTTTGCTGCAGCTCGCGAGCAACGCATTAGTCACTTCATTTTTCCTTCGTGCACGATCATGCTCGCGTCAAGCGAATTACCTCAGTGTGAAGAGGATTACGATCCCCGGACACGACCCCACCCGGTTTATGAAGGTGCCGCTTACACGAAACTCTATCTGGAACACCTCGGCGCCTACTATGCGCGCTTGGGGCCAACTAAGTTCACGATGCTTCGCCATTCCAATGTCTACGGTCCACACGACAAATTCGACCTACAACGAAGCCACGTGTTCGGTGCGACTATCACAAAGGTCCTGGGTTCTAACGATGGACGAGTTGTTGTGTGGGGAACCGGCGAGGAGAAGCGGGATATGCTGCATGTCGACGATTTGGTGGCAGCTTTCGCACTGGCGCTCGATAGACAAGAGAACGCGTTCAGTCTCTATAATATTGGTTACGGAAGATCAGTGTCGGTCCGGGAACTCGTTCTTAGTATAGTGCAGGCTTCCGGTAGGCCCCTCGCCATCGTCCATGACGAAAGCAAGCCGACGGTCAAGGTCAATATTACTCTCGATTGTCGCAAAGCCGAAGTCGAACTCGGTTGGCGGACAAGAGTCGCGCTCGAGGACGGAATTCGCCGGACAATTTCTTGGTGGCGCGAAAATCAACCCATCGCATAACTGTGTTTTCATGAGATCTACAAGCTAAGATTGAAATTTGGATGCTAATACTCATCCGTGAAGAAACCGGCGAGGCGCCGGGATGTCGGGCCAGTAGACGCGGCACCGAAGGCGCGGATAGCCCGGTCACGGCTCGCGCCGGGCTCTAGGTAATAGACAAAGCCGGCCGCCGAGACTTTCTTGCGGTTTTTGTCGACGTCGATGTTGGTCACAAAAGTCAGAGCAGGCAAACCCACACTTTCGCCGTCAGTCTTGTCGGGTTTTTTGCGCGAGTACCGTAAGCGGTGTTACGCGGCCCTTTGAATGGCTTGATTAGCGGCCCAGTGCCAGGGCAGGAGATCGTCGAGGCTGTTGGCTGGGTGCCCGGCGACGAGGCGCGCGAGCACCTCGGCGAGATAGGCTTGCGGATCGACGGCGTTCAGTTT
>CAMBVS010000022.1 GCA_945871425.1 Rhizobium sp. Q54
AGCTCGACCTCGGCGTGGTGCTCGAAGATCCCCAGAACGTTCCGCCCCACCGGGTGATCGCGCAGATCCGTCGACAGCACTCCGATCTTCGGACGGCCGGACCCAGACCAACGACGCGACGGCTTCCGACGGCCCTTCGGCGAATGACGCCGGGCCCATTCGGTCGCCGTGCGCTGAAGCGCCTTGCTGGTCGTCGAATGGTCGTAGCAGAGGCAGAAGAGGAGATTGCTCGCCCATATGGCGGAGTCGGTCATCTCGCCACTCCGGCGATAGGCCGCCGCCGCCGCTTTGACCTCGCCCAGGCTCTGCAGGGCATCGCCGAGGTTGTTCCAGGCCTCCGGACTGGTCGCGCAGGCGAGCGAGCGTCGCGCCGCGCGGATCGCCTCGCCGATCCCGCCGATGCGCTTGGCGATGACCGAGGCGTTCGAGAGTGCATAGGCGCTGCCGGGGACGACGGCGAGAGCGCAGCGAATCCAGCGCTCGGCCTCGGCCAGACGACCGGCGTCGTGGGCCGCCAAGGCCAGGTTGACGAGAGCATCGGCCTCGCGCCCGCAGGCACGCGCCCGACGATAGCCTTCTGCCGCCGCGTCGGGATCGCCCTGGACCCGACGTTCGTTGCCGGAATTGAGATGGAGTCCCGCCTCGTTCGGCGCCAACGCGATGGCACGGCGCAGAAAACGCCTTGTGCCGGAAAGGGCACCGAGATTGCCGATCAGCATCGCGTCGTCCGGCCGGAGCGCCACGGCGCGGGCGACGCGATGGGAGGCACTCTCGATCAGTCCCAGATTGCAGTGGGCATCGCCGACATCCGGGGCAAGCGGCAGAACCCGGCGATAGGCGCGTGCCGACTCGAGATGCCGGCCGAGCTGATAGAGGGCCATCGCCGCCTGGAGCCTCGGCTGCACGTTGCCAGGCTGAAGGCGGCCGGCGGTTTCCAGATGCGTGATCGCTTCGGCGGCACGACCCAGGCTGAGCAGCAGCGTGCCGACGAAGTGATGCGCGCGGGCGTCGCCGGGCCGGCCGCGCAGGACGGCGCGACCCGCGGCGATCGCCTCCTCCGGGCGTCCGGCACGATGGAAGGCCAGCGCATCTGCCAGAGGATCGCCGCTCACGACCGGGCGCACCACGCCCTCCACAGGCCGCGATAGGCCGCTTCCAACGCCTGGGCATGGGTCTTCGCATCGCAGAGAGGCGAGGCGGCGACACGTGTGCGCAGCCCGGCCCGCAGCGCCGCCAGACGGGCACGGTCGCCCGCCAGCGCCACCGCCCGATCGACATAGGCGTCGAGATCGCGGGTCACCAGATCCGACAAGCCGACCTGAGCGAGGAAGCTGGCGCTGATCCGGCTGACGAAATGCGCCCCCGCCAGCGTCACCACCGGCACGCCCATCCACAGCGCCTCGAAGGTGGTGGTCGAGCCGTTGAACGGGTAGCTGTCGAGCGCCACGTCGACTTCGTTCCACAGGGCTAGATGATCGGATCGACCTCGGTCGCCGGAGGCGAACCGGGCACGGTCGCCGAGCGCGGCGCGGATCGGCGCCTGGATCAGCGGGCTGCCGAAGCGGTTCTTGTACTTGAGCACGATCGTCGACCCGGGAGCGGCATCGAGGATGCGGCGCCAGGCGTCGAGCAGGGCCGGCGACAGCTTGATCGGATTGCTGAACGAACCGAAGACCGGCGGCCCGCCCGCTTGCCGCTGCGGCGCCGGCGCGTCATCCGGCGGGAGATGCACGCAGAAGCAGGGCACGTACACCAGCGTCTCGACGAACCGTTCGGCGGTGGCGGCCGGATGCAGGACGGGATCGGTCAGCCAGGCATCCATGGCGGCGACGCCGCTGGTGGTGACGTCGTACATGCTCAGCTGTACCGGTGCCGGCCGGAACCCGGCAACCTTCAGCGGATTGGCGCCGGCATGCCCCGCCACCACCGCCAGTATGTCGACACCGTCCCGTCGCAGGAGATCGGCGATCTCGGCTTCGGTGCGCCCGGCGACGTCGCGCCAGACGTCGACCGTCTTGGCGAGGGTCCGGCTGACGCCGTCGGGGGTAGGCGTCGCGCTGTAGGCTATCACCTCGACCTGGTCGCGACTGTGGCCCGAGAAGAGCGCCTGCACGCTGTAGGCCACCGGATGGCTGCGAAAGTCAGCCGAGAGATAGGCGACGCGCAACCGCCGTTCCGGATCGGGTGAATTGGCGAAGTCCGGCGACGGCCGCGGCGGAGCATGACGCGCGCCCCACCGCCGCGCCTCGATCTCCGGCCGCATGTCACCGGCTTCGGCGACATAGGTGAGCGAGAAGATCAGGTTGCTGTGGACCACCGCGTCATCCGGTGCGAGGGCATGGGCCCGCTGGAGCGCGATGATCGCCTCGGACGATGACGGCGCCGCCGTCGACAGGTCGTTCCACGCCATGCGGGCCGACGGATTCAAGGCGATCGCCTGGTGCAGCGCCGCCAGCGCGGCTTCGATCTCCCCCCCCATGGCGTGAGCAAGTCCACGGCCGACCAGCGCCTCCCAAGCATCCGGCCGCAACGCGCTGCACCGCCGGAGGAGACGCACGGCCTCACCGACCCGCCCGGCCGCTGCCGTGAGGTCGCCGAGATTGACCAGCGCCTCATAGAAGCTCGGCTCGGCCGCCTGGGCCCTGCGTCCCGCCCGCAGCGCCTCATCCACATGGCCTCTCGTCTTCTCGATCAGCAGGAGATTGTTCCAGGCATGCGCCAGCAGCGGGTCGCGCTCGATCGCCACGCGATAGGCGGCCTCGGCCTCGTCGCGACGACCGAGGCGTTCTTCGACGATGCCGAGATTGAAGGCCGACCACGAATCCGCCGGGCTGAACGCGACGGCCCGACGAAAATCATCGCCCGCCCCCGCCACGTCGCCGCAGCCGAGGCGGGAATTGCCTCGCTCGTGAAGCATCGATCCAAGGCCGTTGTAGAGGGATCCGTCGACGGCGGCGGCGGCTTCGAGCAGCGCGATGGCCTCGTCCAGGCGTCCGGCGTGCCGGCGGGCGAGCGCGGCCTGGACCAGGTTGTAAGTCATCGGCCGCGGCACCAGCTGCGCCAGAGGTCGCGCAACACCGCTTCGAAGGATTGCGCGTAGGCGGAGGCATCGCAGAGCCGCGACGCGGCAACGCGCGCGCGAAGCCCGGCTCGCAGCAGCGCCAGCCGCGGCAGGTCGGCCGCGAGGCCGGCGGCGCGCGCGACATAGCCTTCGGCGTCGGTGACGACGAGCTCGTCGAGGCCGATCTGGTGAAGCACGCTGGCGCCGACTCGGCCGAGGAAGCGCTCGCCCGCCATGGTCACGACGGGCACGCCCATCCACAGCGCCTCGAAGCTGGTGGTCGAGCCGTTGAACGGGAACGGGTCGAGCGCGATGTCGACCCGCCGCAGGATCTCAAGTTGCTCCCGCCTGCCGACGTCGCCGGTGAGGAATTCCAACCGGCCCGGGTCGACGCCGTGGGAGGCGAAGGTCGCCTCGATGCGGCGGCGCAGCCTCGTCGAGGTGTAGCGGTTCAGATATTTGAGCAGGAGGCGCGAGCCCGGCACCGCCTTCAGAACCTCCGCCCACAGCGCGAAGACCTGCGGGGTGTGCTTGGAGGTGTTGTTGCAGGAGCCGAAGGTGACATGGCCGCTGGCCAGAGCCGGCAGCGCCCCGGGCTCCGGCGCGTCGGGCGGAGGCTCGTGCAGATAGAAGCAGGGCAACCGCGCCAGCCGCTCGGTGAACCGCTCCCCGGTCGCTTCCGGGTGAAGCACGCCATCGGTGATCCAGGCGTCCATGACCGAAAGGCCGCTGGTCGCGAGATCGTGGAAGCTCACCTGCACGGGTGCCGGACGATAGGCCGCCACCCCCAGCCGGTTGTGACCGGTGTGCCCGGCGAGAACGATCAGGACGTCGATCCGATCCTCGCGCATCTGCCGGGCGATGTCGCCGTCCTGCCAGCCGAGCACGTCGCGCCAGCCATCGGCAGCGGCACGGAAGCGATCGGTGACGGCGTCGCTCGTGCGCAGGCTCGCATAGCAGACGGCCTCGAACCGCGCGCGGTCGCGCCTTTCGAGGATCCCGATGACGTTGCGGGCGACCGGGTGCTCGCGAAAATCGGCGGAGATCCAGCCGATCCTCAGGCGGCGTTCGGGATCCGGGACGACGACCGGCGGCTGGATCGATCGGTAGGCGGCGCTCGCATGCATCGCCTCCCAGCGGCGGAACTCGGCAAAGAACGCATCGCCGGAGACGCCGCCGTCATAGGACAGACAGAAGAGCAGGTTGGAGTGGAGCCAGGGCGCCGGCTTCAACGCCAGCGCCCGGCGGAAGCCGCGGATGGCGGAAGCCAGGTCCCCCTCGGCCTGGTTCAGGCTCGCAAGATTGCTGTGGCCCTCGGGGTGATCCGGCTTCAGCGCCAGCGCGCGCGCGTAACCCGGACGCGCCTGATCGAGCTCTCCCTGGAGCTGCAGCGCATTGGCACGGTTGGCGTGGGCGTCGGCATGATCGGGCTTCAGCGCGAGCGCACGATCGTAGCAGCCGACCGCCTGCCGCCATTCGGCAAGGTCGAAGAGAGCACCGCCGCAATTGATGTGGGCCTCGACGAAGTCCTTGCGGACAGCCAGGGCTCTCAAGAGCACGCGGAGGGCGGAGAGCTGTTGCCCGGTGCGCAGGAGACCCAGGGCGAAGTGGTTGAGCGCCTCGGCAAAAGCCGGGTCGAGGACGATGGCGCGGATGAGGAAGGGCGTGGCGCGGCCGAATGCGCCGCCATGAAGATGCGCGAGCCCGGTCAGATTGAGGGCATCGGCGTTCGCGGGATCGGCGAGCAGCGCCTGATGATAGAAGCCGAGCGCCTCGCCCAAGCGCCCCTGCCCATGAGCCGCCATGCCCTCCGCCAGGCGGGCAACCGCGACGGCCCGCCGATCTTCCACCACGTTCGTTCCGCTTGCGCTCACGCCTTCGGCTTATACCGGGCCGGCCTCGCGAACAACCGGGACGGCTATCCCTTCATCGGCTCCGGGACGAAGGTGCGCACCGGCGTCGCCCCGCTCCAGCTGTCGGCCGGGCTCTCGACCTTGCGTCCTTCGACCCGCGTGGCGTCGCCCGGAGGCAGGCCGAGCATCCCCACCACCACCGTCTCGGCGAAGTGGTTGGTGTCGTTGCCGGCATAGTTCCCGGGCCGCCAGACCGGCGTCACGCACCAAAACAGCTGGTATCCCCGGTCGAGCAGATGGGAAATCAGGGCCGGCGACTTGTCCCGGCGATGATTCGCGACGTAGACGATCGGCGCGCAGGTGGCGAGCGTCGCCTCGGCCCCTCTCAGGACCTCGACCTCCATGCCCTCGGCGTCGACCGCCAGGAGACGGCAATGCTGGAGCTCGAAGGAGTCGACGGTGTTGGTCGGCACGGCATCGCCGCCCTCCCACTCCTGGTCCTTGAGGCCGAGCGCGGCGAAGTTGTTCTGGGCCATCGGGCTCAAGATCGGCGCCACCAGCTGGCCCTGCTCCTCGTCGGCGGCCATCAGCGGCGCGTAGACGTTGGTCATGCTGTTGAGCGCCAGGTTGGCGCAGAGCATTTGATGGGCGAGGCGCTGCGCCTCGATCGCGATCACCGCGCCGGTCGATCCCACCGCCCGCGAGAGCGCCAGCGTCGTCACCCCGATATAGGCACCGACCTCGACGGCGATGTCGCCGGGCTGAAGGACCGAGCGAAGCAGCTGGACACGCTCCTCGCAATACTCGCCATAGAGCTCGATCGAGCGGCCGACATACTGGTCGAAGCGATTGTAGAGGAGGACGCCATCCTGGACCCGCGCCAGGCGCGAATAACCGTCGGGATGGACCTGGGCCAAATCGATGCCCTGGCCGATGCTCGCTCCTGATGCCATCTCGTGCTCCCCTTCTAGGGCACCCGGCTTCACCGTTCACTTGGCACCCGGCGCCCGGCCCCGCCGCGCCTGTCAGGTTCGACGGTGGGCCTCTATAACAGATTGATTTCGCGAAGACAAACACCAGTCTCGCCAGAGGTTCCGGTAGGCGGCGACGAGCGAGCGGGCATGGGCATCGGCATCGCAGAGGGGCGAGCCGAGCAGCCGCTCGCGAAGCTCGCGGCGGAGCTGGATCCGCTTGTCGAGGTCGGAGGCCAGTCCTGCGGCCAGCGCGACATAGGCCGCCGCGTCCGCGGCGACGAGGTCGCCGAGACCGATATGGCGCAGGAAGCTGCCGCTCATCCGGCCGAGGAAGCGGCTGCCCTCCAGCGTCACCACCGGCACCCCCATCCACAGGGCCTCGAAGGTTGTGGTGCAGCCGTTGAACGGGAACGGGTCGAGGGCGATGTCGACCTCGTTGAGGAGCGCCAGCTGTGCCATCCGCGGCAACCGCCCCGAGCGCAGCTCCAGGCGATCGGGGCCGACGCCGTGGGCGGCGAATCGATCGCGGATCAGCCCGGCCATCTCCGGGCTGCCGTAGCGGCTGAGATATTTGAGAAGCAGCCGCGAGCCCGGCACCGCGTCCAGCACCTCGGCCCAGAGCGCGATCACCCGCCCGGTCACCTTCGCCGGGTTGTTGAACGATCCGAAGGTGATTCGCCCGGCGCCGGCCGATGGCGGCCGCGCCAGCGGCGGGGATGGCGACGGCGGCGCGTGGTTGACCAGACAGGGTACCGGAACGAGCGTCTCGACGAAGCGCTCCGTGGTCCGTTCGGGGGGATGGATCAGCGGATCGGTGATCCACGCATCCACCGCCGCCATGCCGGTGGTCGTCAGGTCGTAGAGCGCCACCTGCACCGGCGCCGGCCTGAGCGCCGCGACCAGCGGCCGGTTGTCGGCCGTATGCGGCGCCACCAGCACCAGCACGTCGATCCTGTCTTCGCGGATCTGGGCTGCGATCTGGCGCTCGTCCTGCCCCGCCACCCACCGCCAGCAGTCCGCCACCCCGCGGAATCGCTCGGTCATCGCATCGCCCGCCCGCGGCAACGCATAGAGCGTGAGCGCGACCTCCCGGCGGTCGTGGCGCCCGAGCGAGGCGATCAGGTTGTGAGCGACCGGATGATCGCGGAAATCGGCCGAGAGATAGCCGATCCTGAGCCGGCGCTCGGGATCGCGGTCGTTGTCGTGCGGCCTCGCCTCGGCGTAGAGCGGCCGCGCGTGGCGCGCCTCCCAATCGCGAAAGGCCCGGTAGATCGTCTCGTCGTCGACGCTCTCGGCGTAGGTCAGCGTGAACAGCAGGTTGGAATGGATCGCCGGCTGGCCGGGGTCGGCCGCGAGCCCGCGGCGGAAACGAAGGATGGCCGATCCCGTCTCGCCCGTCGCCTGGTGCAGGACGGCGAGGTTGGACCAGGCACCCGCATGGCCGGGCTCGAGGGCAAGCACACGGGCGAGAGAGCGGCGCGCCTCGGCGATCCGTCCCTCGGCCAGCAGCGCCGGGCCGGCATTGTTGAGAGCGTCGACATAGTTCACCCGCAGCGCCGAAGCACGCGCATAGACCTTCGTCGCCGCCTCGGGGCGACCGCGCGCGGCGTCGGCGTTGCCGAGATTGTAGGCGGCCTCGGCAAAGCCCGGCCGCAGGGCGAGAGCCCGCCGGAGAGAGGCCTGGGCGGCCAGCAGCCAGCCGCCGGCCTTGAGCGCGCCCGCGGCCGCGACATGCAGCTCGGGATCGTCGGCGCGGTCGGTTGCCATGGCCGTTCCCGCCAGCGCCTCTGCCGGCCGGCCCTGCTGGGCGGCGAGCAGTCCCAGCATCCGCCGGGCATCGGGGTGGTCCACGTCCGCGAGGAGAACGGCGCGGTAGCCGTCTTCCGCCTCCGCCAGGCGGCCGGCCCGGTGGGCTTCGGCCGCGGCGACGAAGCGCCGGGCGGGATCGCTCATTTCGCGCCGGCTCGATCAAGGAGGAAGCCGACGAAGCGATCCATGCCGTCGCGCGCCCGCCAGGCCTCGCCCGCCTTCGCCGCGCCGGCAGCGAAGCGCCGGGGATCGGCGGCAAATGCCAGGACCGCAGCGGCGTAGGCCGTCGCGTCATGGCCCGACGCGACGACACCGGCATCAGCGTGCGGGGCAAGCTGGTCGGCCATCATCGTTCCCGGCGGCACGATCGCCGGGCGAGCGAGGTACATGGCCTCCTCGAACACGGCCGAGGTCCCCGATCGATAGACGATCGACTGGTAGGGCAGCAGCACCGCGTCCGCGTCCTCGATCAGGCGATAGTAGTCGTCCTCGCCGATGAACCCGGCGACGGTCTTGGTGTCGTAGCGCGCGCGGGCAAATTTCTGGAACTCGGCGACGCGCTCGGCGTCCGACTGCCAGCCGTTGAGCTGGACGACGAACTCGACGTCCTTCCGCGCCTCGCCGACCGCCCGGATGATGTCGGCCAGCAGATGGAATCCCTTCCTCAGCGTCGCCTCGCCGCAGAACAGGATGCGACGCTTGGCCCGCACCGGGCGCTTGCCCACCGGATGATCGCGAAGCCAGGCCGAGGCCGGGTTGGGATACGGCATGACCTCGACCGGCGCTCCGGCCAGCAGGGTGAACTCGCGCGCCTGGACGTCCGAGAGCGTCAGCAGGCTCACCTGGCCGAGATGCGGCCTCAGCCGGTTGAAGGCGTGGCGGTAGAAGGCCGCGTCCCAAGAGAGCGCATCGCCGTCCTTGAGCCCGGAGACGTGCGGCAGCACCAGCGCTAGCCTCGTCGACGCCGGGACGGCGCCCGAGGCGAGCCAGCGCGCGATGCCGAGAAGCATGCGGTTGGTCGCGGTGTGTACAATAACCAGCGTGTCGGCGAGATCGACCGCGCCGGACAGTGCCGTCAGCTCGGCCAATACCTGGTCGTTGAGATTGAGGTAGTCCTCGAAGTCGCGGATCATCGGGTCCTCCGAGATCCGCCGGTAGGGATGGAAGAGGAAATACGGTTCGGCGCCGAGGCGTTCGGCCAGCTCCGGGGTAACCGTACGGTTGACCAGGAGACGATAGGGGACGCCGCAGCGGCGCAGCTCGGCAACCAGGCCGAGGTCGAGGTTGTAGTGATGGCCGATCGCCGACTGCAGTCCGGGATCGAGAAGCACGACGCGCATGGCTCGACCCTATGCGCTCGCGACCGCGCTTTCGAGGAAATCCTCGATCGCGGCGACCGACGAGACACTGTCGAAGAGAACTGACGAGGCGCCGCGGATCTCGGCCGAGAGGCGCCGGCGCCGCACCGGATCGTTGGCGATGCCAACGGCGAGATCGGCGTAGTGGTCGAGGTCGCGTGCCACCGGCTCGTCGATCCCCATCAGGCGATAGAATCCCGCGGTGTGACGGGCGCGCATGAAGCGGCCCGGCCAAGTGACGATCGGCGCCCCCATGGCGAAGGCCTCCAGGCTCGAATGCCCGCCGCTATAGTGGATCGGGTCCAGCACGACGTCGGCGGCGGCGAGCAGCGACAGGTAGTCGGCACCCGCGAGATGCGGCAGCGCGACGATGCGACCGGGATCGGCGCCGGCCGCTTCGAGCCGCGCCGTCGTCAGCGCCGCCCAGTTCGGATGGCGGCCATGGATCAGGACGAGCCTCCCGCCGGGGTCCTCACGAAGGATTCGCGCGAAGACCGGATCGCCGTCGGGATGCAGCTTGAACAGGCTCTGCGGACAGACATAGAGGCGCCCGTCGGGGAGCCCGAGCTCGGCCCGCGTCTTCAGGCGCGCCGGCACCGGCGGCCGGGCGAGGTCGACGGTCGGACCGGGAAGGCAGGCCAGGCGCTCGACGTAGTGCGCCTCGGCGCCTGCCGGCTCCATGCACTCAGCCGACAGCATCCAGTCGACCGTCCCGAGCCCGGTCGTATCGGGATGCCCCCAGGTCATGAGCTGGACCGGCGCCAGGCGGGCGAAGGCGAGGAAATAGGTCATCGGCTCCATGCCGATGTCCGGAAAGTAGAGCAGGTCGAGTCGGAGATCGGCGATGGTGCGCCGGGCCTCGGCAAGACGCGACGGCAAGCGGAGAACGCGGTCGGCCGAGGCCGCAAGCGCGGCGGCCAGCGGATCGTCGCCGTGATCGGGCGCGATCAAGGTGATGTGGAAGCGCCGGCGGTCGAGGCCTTCGATCAGCCCGCGGTTGAGCCGGCCGATGGTGTGCGTGCGCAGCAGGGTCGAAACGAAGCCGATGGCGATACGTCCGTCCGGGCGGACCGCCGGTCGCGCGAGATCCTCGGAGAGCGACGGGCAGGCCCCGCGGTAGAACCGGCCGATCGTCTCCTGCAGCGGGCGGTCGTCGCGGGCGTGATAGGCCAGATAGAAATTGCCATGACCGATCTCGGCGACCGGGTCGTCTAGGCGGACGCCCTCGCAGGCGGCGAGATCCTCGGCGAGGCGCGCCCGGGCCGCCGCGATCGAGGCATCGGAGTCCGGAATGATCGGCAGCAGCATCGCCCGCTTCACCCGGACCCAGTCCGGGGCGCCGCCGGCGATCACCCGGTCATAGAGGCCGCGCGCCTCCTCGGTCCGCCCCTGGTCGCGGCGGACGCCGGCGAGATTGGCCATGGCTTCGGGGATCCGCTCGCCGACCGCGGCGAAGGCCTGCGCCGCCTCGTCCAGGCGGCCGAGCTGGAACAGCGCATTGCCGCGATGGAATGAGGCGGCGGGATGGCGCGGCACCCGCTCGAGCAAGGCAAGGGCGTCGCGGGCATGGCCGCTCGCGAGCATCGCCGCACCGGAGACGATCAGCGCCTCGGGGAGGTCCGGGCGCAACGCCAGCGCACGGCGGTAATCGCCCGCCACCACCCAGGCCTGGGCGAACAGCGGATCGAGAGCAAGCGTGCGGCGGAGCGCGTCCCGACCCATCGGCCCGAGCGCCAGAGCCAGGGCGA
The DNA here is from genome assembly GCA_945871425.1 of Rhizobium sp. Q54. Taxonomy (GTDB): domain Bacteria; phylum Pseudomonadota; class Alphaproteobacteria; order SHVZ01; family SHVZ01; genus SHVZ01. The sequence continues at coordinate 10,804 of CAMBVS010000022.1, forward strand.
AATGCAGCTCCGGAATGTCGAGATCGAGCGCGAGCGCGCGGCGATGGTGGGCGACCGAGGCGCCCGCCTCGCCGAGCTCGCCCAGCAGCGCACCGAGATTGGCCCAGCCATCGGCGAGATCGGGCGCCGCCGCCAGCGCGCGGCGATAGCTGCCGCGCGCCGCCTGCCGGTGCCCCAGTCGGCGACGCGCGTTGGCGAGATTGTTGTTGAGGATGGGATCGCCCGGCCGGGCCCGAAGCGCGCGGCCGATCAGGTCGAGGGCACGGCCCGCGTCACCGCGCTCGAGCGCGATCAGGCCGAGATGATGGAGCGCATCGACGTGGTTTCCGTCGCGATCGAGCACGAGGCGATAGCGGCTCTCCGCTTCGGCGAGACGGCCGGACCGGTGGAACGCCAGCGCCTCGGCGAAGACGTCGGTCATGCGGACGCGCACCAGGACCGCCACATCTGCCGGTAGGCCGACTCGATCGACCGCGCATAGCTTTCCGCATCGCAGATCGGCGAGGCGAGGAACCGGGCGGCGAGGGTGGCGCGGATCCCGGCGAGCCGCGCCGGGTCGCGTGCCAGCGCCACCGCCGCGCCGACATAGGCCTCGCCGGTCTCGGCGACCAGCGCGTCCAGCCCGACGGCGTGAAGCAGCGTCGCCCCATAGCGCCCCAGCAGCCGGTCGCCGGCCAGCGTCACCACCGGCACGCCCAATGACAGCGCCTCGCAGGTGGTGATGACGCCGCCATAGGGCGTCGGGTCGAGGGCGATGTCGATCTCGCCGTAAATGGCGAGATGGCCCGCGCCGTCGTCGATCCACGCCAGGGCGTCGATACGCGACGGATCGAGACCTGCCTGCGCTGCGCGCCGAAGAAAGAACGCCCGCGCCTCCGGATCGGCGAAGGCCATGCCCTTGACCACCAGGCGGGCCTCCGGCAGCGCATCGAGGATGCGGGCCCAGAGCCCCAGCGTGCGGTCGGAAAGCTTGGCCGGCTGATTGAAGCTGCCGAAGGTGACCGGGCCGCCGCGGAGCGACGGACCAGGCCCCACGGTCGGCACCTGCCGCAGGGGCCAGTAGCAGAAGGCGAGCGGCAATCGGACGAGGGTTTCCCGGAACCAGCTCTCCGAGCCCTGCGGCGTCAGCCGGCCGTCTCCCACCATCCAGGGTACGGCATCGAGGCCGAAGCTGCCCATCGGCAGCATATTGACCTGCACCGGCGCCGGACTCCGGGCGAGAGCCAGAAGCCGGGAGCCGGACGGATAGCCGAAGACATCGGCGAGGACGTCGATGCGATCGGCCCGGATCTGCGCGGCGAAGGCCTCGTCGTCGAGGCTTCCGGTATCGCGCCAGAGATCGGCGAGCTGCTTGAAGCGGTCGGTCACGCCGTCGGCGCGCGCCGGCTCCGCGTCTGAGTAGCAGACGACCTCGACCGCGGCCCGATCATGGGCGGTGATCAGCGGCAGCAGGGTTACGGCCGCGGTATGCGCACGAAACCCCTGCACGCCGACATAACCAACCCGAAGACGGCGATCGGGAGTCCGATCGGTCACCGCCGGCGATGCTGTCAGCGGCCGGGCAAATCGGTCGTTCCACACCCTCTGCTCGGCCAGGATCGCCTCGGGCCCGACATCGGCGAGGCAGTTGAGCGTGAGGATCAGGTTCGCGTGGACGTCGACGCGATCGGGAGCGACGGCGAGGACCTTGCGATAGGCCGCCGCCGCCGCGGGCGCATCACCGGCCAGATGGCAGGTCCACCCTTCCGCGTCGAAAGCATCGGCGTAGGCCGGGCTCAAGGCCGTCGCCCGGCGAAATCCGATGATCGAGCCCATCAGGCGATTCTCGTCCCGAATCACCAGGGAGATGTTCTGCCAGGCACCCGAGGCGGCCGGGCTCAAGGCCAGAGCCCGGCGCAAGAGCTTCCGCGCGGTTCGCGGATCACCGGCCTGCTGGGCCTGGATCGCCCGGTCATTGAGCATGTCGCTCGAGTTCGGGTCGAGGACGAGCGCCCGGTCGAGAGCCCGCGGCAGGGCTGTCGCCCTGCCGAGCTCCGCCCAGACCGACGGGCGATCCGGCGCCACGGCGAGACTTCGGCGAAAGGCACCGGCGGCCGCACCCTCGCGGCCGTTGCGGCGCAGCGCGTGCGCGAGATTGGCGTGGACCGATGCGTTGAGCGGCGCCGCCTTGGCCGCCTGGGCCAGAAGCGCCACGGCCAGCTCGGCCGGCCCGTCCTGCAGTTCGAGCGCCCCCAGAAGATGCAGCGCGTCGGGCTGGGCGCGGTCGAAGGCAAGGACGCGGCGGTAGATCCGGCGTGCCTCCGCCAGGTGGCCGGCACGATGATGCGCGAGCCCTTCCGCCAGCACCTCGGCGACCGTCGACATGGCGGCCGGTTTAGCCCGAGTCGCCCGGAAAGGCCAAGCACCGCTCGTGACACCGGCCGGACATTGGCCTTACGTTCGCCCCGATGGACCGCCCTCACCCCTTCGCCGGCCGGCCTTACCAGGGCCGGCGCGTCCTCGTCACCGGCGCCGCCGGCCTCTACGGCCGAGCGCTGGTCCCACGCCTTCTCGGGCTCGGTGCCGAGGTGCGGACGACATCGAGGACGCTCCCCGCTCCGGCCCTGGTATCGAGCGAGCACCGGATCGGCGATCTCACCGACCGGCGCTTCGCCGAAGAGGCGGTCCAGGGAATCGATGCGGTCTTCCACCTCGCCGGGCGGCGCGGGTCGATCGGGATCCAGACGACCAAGGCCGCGACCATGCTGGGCGAGAACGCGCTGATCTGCCTGAACACGCTGGCGGCCGCCCAGCGCGCCGGGGTCAAGGCGCTGGTCTATGTGTCGACGGTCACCGTCTATCCGCCGATGGCGGTCTACCGCGAAGACCTCGCCTGGTCGGCCAACCCCCATCCGGGCGACCAATACGCCGCCTGGGCCAAACGGATCGCGGAGAAATATGTCGAAGCGCTGGCGATCGAGCATGGCTTCGCCGACGTCGCCGTCGTCCGCCCTGTCAACACCTTCGGGCCCTTCGACGATTTCGATCCGAAGACCGCCCTGGTCGTGCCCGCCCTCATCGCCCGGGCCGAGCGGCGAGAATATCCCTTCGTGGTTTGGGGAGATGGCTCGGCCGTCCGCGATTTCCTCTATGTCGACGACGCGGTCCGCGGCCTGCTCCTCGCCTATGAGCGCGGGCTCGGCCGGGGTCCGATCAATCTCGGCAGCGGTACCGGACATACCATCCTCGCGCTGGCCGAGGCTGTGCTGGCGGCGACGGGCCACCCGGGACCGATTGCCTGGGATACCTCGAATCCGGCGGGCGAGCCGTCCAAGATTGCCGACACGACCCGGGCGCGGGAGATCCTCGGCTTCCGACCGGAGGTTACGCTCGCGGACGCCATCGCGCGCACCGTCGCCTGGTACCGCGCTCAGCCGCGCTAGACGACGAGCCGAGACTGGCCCGGGACTTGCCTATCTGTTATCCAGGTGTTTCGGGGCGTCCGCTCGGAAGAGGCGATGCAGGAAGCGATGAGCGACAGCAGGGACGGAGACGTGCTGACCGTCGGGCTGGCCCAGATCAACAACAGTTTCTCGGGCCAGAACTATCTCCCATACGCGATCGGGCTGCTGCAGGCCTATGCCGAGCGTCACGCGGCGACGCCCGGCCAGTTCCGCTTTCTTCTGCCGGTCTACAAGCGCATCCGCGTCGACGCCGCCGTCGCCCAGCTCCGCGACGCCGACGCGGTCGGCTTCAGCCTCTACGTCTGGAACGAGCGCCTGACGCTCGAGGTCGCCCGCCGGCTCAAGGCCGAGAAGCCGGACATCCTCATCATCTTCGGCGGGCCCCAGGTGCCCGACCGCTCCGAGGCCTTCCTTCGCGCCCATCCCTTCATCGACGTGGCCTGCCACGGCGAGGGCGAGCAGACCTTCCTCAAGCTGATCGAACGCACCCGCTCGCGGGACTTCTCGGGTGTTCAGGGATCTAGTTTCATCGATGCCGAGGGCAAGTTCATCCACCAGCCGCGGCTCGAGCGGCTGCGCGACATCGCGACGGTGCCCTCCCCATACCTGGAGGGAACCTTCAAGCCGCTGATCGCCGCACACCCGGAGGAGGTGTGGATCGCGCTGTGGGAGACCAATCGCGGCTGTCCCTTCGCCTGCACCTTCTGCGACTGGGGCTCCGCCACCCAGGCCAAGGTCTTCCAGTTCGACCTGCCGCGCCTGAAGCGCGAGCTCGACTGGTTCTCCGATCACAAGATCGAGTTCATCTTCTGCTGCGACGCCAATTTCGGCATCCTGCCGCGGGACATCGAGATCGCCCAGGCTGCGGCCGAGAACAAGCGGGTCTTCGGCTATCCGAAGGCGCTCTCGGTGCAGAACACCAAGAACGCGACCGAACGGGCCTACCTCACCCAGAAGATCCTGTCCGACGCCGGCCTGTCGAAGGGCGTGGCCCTGGCGCTGCAGAGCGTCGACATGCACACCCTCGAGGCGATCAAGCGCCAGAACATCTCGCTCAGCACCTACGAGGAGCTGCAGAAGCGCTTCACGCGCGACCGGGTGGCCACATATTCCGATCTCATTCTGGGATTGCCGGGAGAGACCTACGAGAGCTTCGCCAACGGCATCGCCCGCGTGATCGAGGGCGGCCAGCACAACCGCATCCAGTTCAATAATCTCTCGATCCTGCCGAACGCCGAGATGGGCGACCCGGCCTATCAGGCCAAGTACGGGATGCAGCTGATCGAGACCAAGATCATCAACGTCCACGGCTCGCTCGAAGAGGACATCGACGGCATCGCCGAGATGCAGCAGATGGTGATCGCGACAGCGGCCCTGCCTCCCGCCGACTGGCGGCGGGCGCGGGTGCTCGCCTGGACCACCGCGCTGCTGAATTTCGACAAGCTCATCCAGATCCCGCTGGTCGTCGCCCACGAGGTCTCGGGCATCGGCTACCGCACGCTGCTCGATGCCTTCATCGACGCCGATCCGAAGAAATATCCGCTTATCGCCGAGATCGGGGCCTTCTTCGAAGGCGAGGCCAGGACGATCCAGGAAGGCGGTCCGGAACTGCACTACGCGCCGGAATTCCTCGGAATCTGGTGGCCGGCCGACGAGTTCATGTTCATCAAGCTGACGCACGAAAAGAAGATCGAGGCGTTCTTGGTCGAGGCCCGCCAGCGCCTGCTTGATCTGTGGAAAGAGCATGGGACGCGCGCACCGTTCGGGCCGGTTGAGGATGCCTTCGTCCTCAACCGCGTTCTGCTGAGCCAACCCTTCGTCTTCGACGATGCCGAGGTCACCCTTGGCCACGATATCTGGCGCTTTTTCCGCGGCATCCTCCAGGGCGAGCCGGAGGCCCTGAAGGCCAAGCGCTCGACCTACCGGATCGAGCGGTCGAAGGAGGCCTATGCCGACTTCGCCGACTGGTGCCGCGAGATCGTCTGGTACGGGCACCGCCGCGGCGCCTATTACCTTTCCGGGCAGTTGGTCGAGGTCGAGACCGAAACCGAGCTCGCCGGGCACTATTAGCCGATCCGGCCGGCAGAAATTGCCGGCCGCCGCGCCCAGGTCGCTTCCGGGCACCCCCGCTTCCCCCAGATCCGTCGATCCGCTGCTGGCCCCGGGCTTGCATGTCCTGTCTCGCCCTCACTCTGCCCAGCGGACCCGACATGGATCTCCAGGCTCTCGACGCATCGCTTTCCCTCGCGACCTCCCGCCCGCAGCAGCGCGGCGAGGCCGGGAACGAAACCGGCCGTCAGTTCACCTCCGAACTGAGCCAAGCCCTAGCCCAGCGCCGGGAGGAGACCGTGGCGCGCCCGGAAACGCCGCCGCGATCCGAGGAGAAGAGCGGTCAGAGCGACCGCTCCGACCCCTCGCCGCGACGTAGCGACGCCGCCGAGCCCCGCTCCCGGCGCCAGGCCGAGGCGGCCACGGCCCGCGCCGCCACCCGCCAGGATCGCCGCGATCAGGATCGCGCGCGCGCCACCGGCGACCAGGATCGCGCCCAGATTGCCGAGTCGCGGAGCGACTCCGAAGATGCCGCTCAAGCGCAGACCACGGCGGCCGGCGATGTCGCCGTCACCGACACGCCCGCCGCCCCGACGCCGGCACCTGCGCCGGAAAAGACGGCTGCCGACGGAGGCTCCGATCCGGCTGCTGTGGCCGTCGCCCCTCCCCCTGCCTCGGCGATCCCGGTGCCGACGCCCGTCGCGCCTGCGATCCCGGCGGCGCCTGCGATCCCGGCGGCGCCGGCGGTGCCGCTGGCCGACGACGCCCCGGCCGCTCCCGTCGCCCCTGTCGATGCCTTCGCATCGACGGCGCCCGCGCCGACCCCTGGGATCGTTTCCGAGGCCCCGGCGCCGAGCCTGCCCGCGGCCGACCTCGCAGCGCTCGCCGCAGCCGCGGCGGCAGTTGACGCCGCAACGTCGCCGGCCGCTACGACACTGGCTCCCGCGATCGCGGCCGAGCCGGTTGTCGTCGACGGTCCGGTGCCCGCTGCCGCGGCAGCGCCGTCGCCAGCTCAAGCCGCCACCGTCCTCCCCCCCGCGGCACCCGCACCGGAAACCCTTGCCGTGACCGCCCCGCCCCCGTCGGGATCGGGTGAGGCGGCAGTCGCCGCTGCGCCGGCCTCGGGCGCTCTTGCTTCGGCCGCCAGCCCTGCGAATGTCGTCGCAGCCCCCGTGACGGATCCGATCATCGCCGTCGCGGTCACCGCCGAGATGCCGGCAAAGCCCGCGGGGCCGGCACCGCTGGCCTTGCAGGCGATCGAAGATCCGCTCGTTCCGGCCGCACCGGTCGAAGGCGCTCCGGCGCCGACGGCGACCGTGACGGCTTCCGCCGTTCAGCCGACGGGCCAGGGAGCGACTGTCGCCTCCGAGGCCCAGACCCCCACCCCTGCGCCGGCGGCGGCGGCGCCGGTACTCACTCTGACCGACGCCTCGACCTTCGCCGATGCGATCGCGAGCACCGATGCGCCGGTCGAGGCTGCAGCCGTCGACCAGCCGAAGTCCGAAACCAACCAGCCTCCCCATGGGGTCGCCGATCGCCGCTCCGGGATCGATCAGACCATTCGTCCCGAGCAGGCCCAGGCCGCCCGGCAGAATCTGCCACCGCCGCAGCCCGTCGCCGATCAGCTCGCCATCCGCATCGCGCGCCAGGCCCAAGGCGGCGAAGGCCGGATCTCGCTGCAGCTTCGCCCGGAAACGCTCGGCATCGTCGATGTCGACCTGGAAGTGCGGCGCGACGGCACCATGAAGGCCGTCCTTTCGGTCGAGAAGCCCGAGACCCTCGAGTGGCTGAAGCGGGATGCCCAGCACTTGGAACGGGCCTTGCAAGAAGTTGGCGTGAAGACTGACTCGGGCAGCCTGAGCTTTGCCCTCCGCGAGCAGCGGCAGGACGGATCAGGCGGCTTCGCAAGGTCGGGGACGCGTCGCGGCCCCGAGCTTGGTGGCGGGACGGAGCCCGAGGGTCGAATGGCCGAGGCCAAGTTGGCCGAGGTCGCCGCTCGCCGGATGGCCCGGGGCGGTGTGGACGTCAGGATCTGAGGAGCCGAGCATGACCGTGTCCAGCATCAGCCAGACGACGCCGACGACCTCACCGACCGGTGCCGAGGCCTCGCTCGCCAAGCTGTCCGGGAACTACACCCAGTTCCTCAAGCTGCTGACCGCGCAGCTGCAGAACCAGGATCCGCTGAAGCCGATGGATACGGCGCAGTTCACTCAGCAGCTCGTGCAGTTCGCAGGCGTCGAGCAGTCGATCGCCACGAACAAGAGCCTCGAGAACCTGATCGCCCTGCAGACGGCCAGCCAGAACGCCCAGGCGACCAGCTATATCGGCCGCAAGGTCGAGTCGATCGGCGACACCCAGCCGCTGGTCGACGGCAAGGCGACCTACGGCTACGCCTTCGACGGCACGCCCACCGACGTCCAGCTCTTCATCAAGGACAAGGACGGCACCGTCGTCTTCCAGACCGCCGGCGCGACCGGTGCCGGAGCCCAGTCCTTCGCCTGGGATGGCAAGGACATGAACGGCCTCACGGCACCCGCCGGCGACTACACGATCAGCATCAGCGCCAAAGATGCAGCCGGCAACAACGTCAAGACCTCGACCTCGGTCAACCTCGTGGTCGACGCGGTCGAGATGCACACGACCGGTGCGGTGCTCCTGTCGGGCAAGCAGGTCATCAACATCGCCGACATCATCCGTATCAAGAGCGCCTAGGCAGCAGTCCTAGGCCAAGCGAGATCAGGCAAGGAGACGTGACATGACTGGCATCTATGGAGCCCTGTTTTCCGGCGTGACCGCGCTCAACGCGCAGTCGCAGAGCATGGCCGCTCTCTCGGACAACATCTCCAACGTGAACACGATCGGCTACAAGCGCACGATCGCGCGCTTCTCGACCCTGGTCACCGATACCACGTCGCGGACCCGCTACTCGCCGGGCGGCGTCCAGGCCACGCCGTTCCAGCAGATCGACAAGCAGGGGCTGATCCAGGCGTCGTCGTCGACCACCGACCTCGCCATCTCGGGCAAGGGCTTCTTCGTGGTCAGCAACCAGTCGAGCCAGTCCGCATCCGGCGCGGTGAACGTGTTCACCCGCGCCGGCGGCTTCAGCGCCGACAAGAACGGCTACCTGGTCAACGCCGCCGGCTACTTCCTGCAGGGTTACAAGCTCAATACCGCCGGCGCCTTCCTGACCCCGGCCGGCGTCACCACCAACGCGACCGACCTGTTCTCGAACCTGCAGACGGTGAACCTCTCCGACCAGACCTCGGTCGCGGTGCCGACGCGAAATGTCGGCATCATCGCCAATCTGCCGCCGACCACCGGCGTGACGCCGACGCAGCAGACCAACGTCACGGTCTACGACTCCCTCGGCCAGACCCAGCAGATGCTGCTGACCTGGACGCCGACCGCGCTCAACAGCTGGACGGTCGCGCTCTCTTTCAATCCGACGTCGATCACGGCGCCGGCCACCGCCTTCACGGTCGTCTTCAACAACGCCGGCCAGCTGATCCAGGTCGGCACCAACACGACGCCGTCGGCTTCGGGCATTCTCTCGGTCTCCGGCATCAACTTCTCGGCCGTCGTCGGCACCACCGCCGGCGTCACCCAGCCGACCACGATCAACCTCAACCTCGGCATCATCGGACAAGGCGCCGGCCTCTCGCAGGTGGCCGGCGGCTACACCGTCAACTCGCTCACCCAGGACGGCGTCGCACCCGCCGGCGTCTCCGGCGTGTCGATCGACTCCAGCGGCAACGTCACCGTGGTCTACGCCAACGGCCTGTCGAGCCGGATCTACCGCCTAGCCGTCGCCACCTTCCAGAACCCGAACGCGCTGCAGCGCAAGGAAGGCAACACCTACGCGACCACCGACATCTCGGGCGATCCACAGCTCCGTCCGGCCAACACCGGCACCTCGGGCGCGATCTCGCCGTCCTCGCTCGAGGGCTCGACGGTCGACCTCGCCGAGGAGTTCACCAACATGATCATCACCCAGCGGGCCTACACGGCCGCGACCAAGGTGATCACCACCGCCGACGAGATGCTGGACGAGGTCGTCCGCCTGAAGCGGTAAACCAGGTTCCAAGGAGCGCCGACGCGGCGGGGGCTCAGTCCCCCGCCGTTCGCGTTTCCGCCCGGCACCAGCGGCGCCACAGCGCCCGGTACACGCGTTCGAGGTTGCGCACCGCCCGGCCGGCATCGCAGAGGCGCGACGCCTCGACTTCCTGGCGCAGCGTGCGGCGCAGATGGGCGAGACCATCCAAGTCAGCCGACCATTCGGCTGCGCGGTCGACATACCCCCGCTCGTCGAGCGCAACCCAGTTGGGCCGGCCGACCCTGACCAGCATGGAGGCGGCCCAGCGCGCCATCATCGTATTGCCGAGCAGGGTCACCACCGGCACCCCCATCCACAAAGCCTCGAATGTGGTGGTCGAGCCGTTGAACGGCACCGTGTCGAGGGCGATGTCGATGTGGTTGTAGAGGGCGAGATGGGCACCGACCGGATCGGCCGGACCGGTCGACGACACCATCAGGATCCGCTCAGGCCCGACGCCTTCGGCCCCGAACAGCGCGTAAAGCCGCTCGCGCAGCCGCCCGGACGAAAGCGCGTTCCGGTACTTCAGCATCAGCCGGGCGTCCGGCACCGCCTTCAGCGCGCCGGCCCACAGCCGTGCCGTCGCCGGGGTGATCTTCGAGGGATTGTTGAAGGAGCCGAAGGTGATCCGCCCTTCGGCGGCAACCGGCGGCGGCCCGATCATCGGCGCGCCATCGATCGGACGCTGGATCGAGAAGACCGGGACCCTGACGACCCGCTCGCTGAACCGTTCCTCGGGTCGGTGCGGGACCGCGGTCAGGTCGGCGATGAGGTAGCCCATGCCGGGCACGGCGCTGGTGGTGCCGTCATGGGCGCTCACCACCACCGGCGCCGCCTGATGCGCGGCGACCAGGCCGCGATTGCGGTCGAAATGGCTCGCCAGGATCACCAGCACGTCGACGCTCTCGCGCCGGATCAGGCGTGCCGCCTCGGCGTCGGAGAGTCCGGCGACCGAATGCCAGCCATCGACCAGGGTCTTCATCTGCTCGGTGACGTGGTCGGGCTTCTGCACATCGGCGAAGGCGAGAACGCGGAAGCGGCCGGCATCGCGGTCCGACAGCCACGGCCAGACGTTGCGGGAGATCGGGTGGTGGCGGAAGTCTGAGGAGAGGTAGCCGATGGTGAGGCGCCGGTCGGGTTCCGCCGCATTGGCGAAGGCGACCGGCGTGGACGCGGTCCCGACGAATTTCGTGGCGAAGCGGCGATGCTCGGCGAACAATGCTGCCGGCGAGAGCCCGGCGACATAGAGCATCGAGGTCAGCAGATTGCGGTGCACCTCCAGCACCGCCGGGACGAGCGCCAGCGTTCGCCGGTAGCTGACCACGGCGGCTTCCGAATCACCGAGCGCGAGGTTGACGCTGGCGGTGTTGTTGTGGGCCTCGGCCATCGCCGGGGCCAGCGTCACCGCCGACCGGGCGTGGACCACGGCCCCGTCGAGATCGCCGGAGGCGCGCAGCGTCGCGGCGAAATTCGCATGGATCTCCGCCTGCTGGGGCTTGATCGCAAGCGCGGCTTTCAACGCGGCCACGGCTTCGGCGTAGCGCTCGCGATCGTGCAGCCAGCGCCCGAGGCCGTTAGCCGCTTCCGCCAAGTCCGGGTTGGCGGCCAGAGCGCGGCGGAAGAGCGGACCGGATTCATCCTGGTCGGGGCTGCCCATGAGGGCGTTGCCGAGATTGTTAAGAACCTCGGCGAGGTGCGGCGCGAGGCAGGTGGCACGCCGGAACGCCGACGCCGCAGCGTCCTGGCGTCTCAGCCCCAACAGAACATTGCCGCGGTTGTTGTGGAACTCGGCCGACAGCGGATCGCGCCGGATGCCTTCCTCGTAGAGCTCGAGCGCGCGGTCGAGACGGCCGGCCTCCTGGTGGAGGCCGGCCAGCCTGAGGCGCGCATCGCGCGAATCGGGGTCGAGTCCGAGCGCCCGGCCCAGCGCCCTGGCGGCGCCGGCGGAATCGCGGGACGCCGCGAGCAGGGTTCCGAGCGCGATATGCGCCGCCGGATTCTGCGCCTCGATCGTCGCCGCCCGCCGCACCCGGTTGACCGAGGCCGCGTACTCGCCCGTCTGCTGGCCGACCATCCCCAGTGTCGACCACCCATCGGCAATCGAGGGGTCGAGCGAGAGGCCGCGACGCAGTGCAAGTCCGGCCTCCCCGGCGCGGCCAAGGGCCATCGCCGCCAGCGCATGATCGGCGTGGAACTGGGCGACCAGAGGCGCGACGGCGGCCGCCTTCGCCAGATCCGGCAGGGCTGCGGCCGGCCGCCCGGACTGGAAGGCGGCAAGGCCGGCCAGGTGCAGCGCGTCGGCGTGGCCGCCGGCCCGCTCGAGGGCGCGGCGGTAAAAGGCCTCCGCCTCGCCGATCCGGCCGGCACGGTGGTGCGCGAGCCCCTGTTCGATCAGTTCGGCGGCCGCCTGCTCGGCGTCGGTTTCAGGAGCTCGCATAGGCCCGCAAGATAGGGGTAGCGCCCAACCCTGTCACCGTCGCCGGTCCCGGATGGATTTCCTCGCGTTGAGAGTTTGTTAACTGGGTCCGGTCAATGCTGCGACCGTCTGCTCCTCAGCCGAAGCGCGAACCCGATGACCGCCGATACCCTGCATAGCTTTCCCCCGACCGCCGGATCGACCTCGATCAAGCTTCGCGATCTGCCCCCGCCGGACACCAGGCGCTGGGTCGTCAGGCGGAAGGCCCAGGTGGTCGCGGCCGTGCGCGCCGGCGTCCTCACCCTCGAAGACGCCTGCCAGCGCTACAATCTTTCGGTCGAGGAGTACCAGGCATGGGAACAGGCCCTGGCCCGACATGGGCTCCGCGGCCTCCGCACAACCCGCCTCGCGCACTACCGGCCGAAGCTCACCTCAGCTGCCGACGACTGAGCGAAGAGGGGGATTGCAACACCCTCCGCGGCCCTCAAATTTGCTTTTTCACAAAAAGTGTATAAAATTTTACAAAATTAGGGTTCTCCCAAGCAGGGATTTGAGTTAGCTTGCGGTAGGCAAAATTTTCCCAGCCGCAGAATCGACCCTGGCAGGCGCCTTGAGTTCCGGTTCGCGGCGTGACCCGCCGGCCCCGCCACGGGGCGGCCTGACGGTTGAGGGGGGCCATGAACGCTCTCGTGCAGATGGCCAAGAGTCTGGGCACGGTACGGCTTGCCGCGCTCGGTGGTGTCGGCCTCGTCACGCTCGGCTTCTTCATCTTCCTGATGACGAGGCTGTCGCAACCGGATCTGACGCTGCTCTACGCCGATCTCGATCCCTCCGAGGCGGGCCAGATCGCCGCCCGCCTCGAGCAGCAGAACATTCCCTACCGCATCGCCGGCGGCGGCACGCAGATCCTCGCCCAGTCGGACAAGACCGCCCAGCTCCGCATCCAGCTCGCCGAGGCGGGCCTGCCGACCGGCGGCTCGATCGGCTACTAGATCTTCGACAAGACCCAGAGCCTCGGTACCTCCAACTTCGTCCAGTCGATCAACCAGGTGCGCGCGCTCGAGGGCGAGCTGTCGCGTACCATCACGGCGATCCAGGGCGTGCGCGCCGCGCGCATCCATCTGGTCTTGCCCAAGCGCGAGGTCTTCAGCCGCGAGCGTCAGGAGCCCAGCGCCTCGGTGGTGCTGCGCATGAAGGGATCCGGCCGGCTCGACAAGCCGCAGGTCCAGGCGATCCAGCACCTGGTCGCCGCCGCCGTTCCCGATCTGAAGCCGTCGCGCATCTCGATCATCGACGATCGCGGCAACCTGCTCGCCCGCGGCGGCGACACCAACTCCTCGCAGCTCGCCTCCGCCAACGCCGAAGAGATGCGCATCGCCTACGAGCAGCGCGTCGCGCGCGCGGTCGAGACCCTGCTCGAGCGCTCGGTCGGCATCGGCAAGGTCCGCGCCGAGGTCTCGGCCGACCTCAACTTCGAGCGCGTGGTCGAGAACTCCGAGATCTTCGATCCCTCGAGCCAGGTCGTCCGTTCGACCCAGACCGTCGAGGAAAATTCGGCGACGAACGAGAACCAGGCGAACCAGGGCGTTACCGTCCAGACCAACCTGCCGGAGACCCAGGGCGGCCTCAACGTCGGCGGCTCGACCGCGTCCGGCGCCAAGAACGCGCGGAACGAGGAGACCGTCAACTACGAGATCTCCAAGACCGTCCGCAACACCATCCGCGAGGCCGGCGCGCTCAAGCGCATGACCATCGCCGTCCTCGTCGACGGCAACTACACGGGCAGCGACCGGGCCTACCAGCCCCGGCCCCAGGAAGAGCTGGCGAAGCTCGAGTCACTGGTGAAGTCGACCGTCGGCTTCAACGCCGAACGTGGCGACTCCGTCGAGCTGGTCAACCTGCCCTTCGCCCAGGTCGAGGACATCCAGGATTCGGCGGCGACGCTGTTCGGCTTCTCCAAGCGCGAGTTCCTTCAGCTGGCCGAGATCATCGTGCTCGCGGTCGTCGGCCTGCTGGTGATCCTGCTGGTGGTCCGCCCGGTGCTGACGCGCCTGTTCGAGGCGCTGCCGGCCGCGGGCGCAGCCCTCGGCCAGGTGACGCCGAGCGGAGCGCCGGCGGGCGTCGCCGCGCTTGCCGGTCCGCTCGATCCGTCGGCCGCGGCGCTGGCGCCGCCGGACGAGGAGCCGGAGGACCTGCTGGATGCGATGATCGACATCAACCGCGTCGAAGGCCGCGTCCGGGCGTCGTCGCTGAAGAAGATCGGCGAGATCGTCGACAAGCACCCCGAAGAGGCCGTCGCCATCGTCCGGAACTGGATGTACCAGGAAGCCGGCTGAGCGTTTTAGGTACCGCCAGCCGCAAGCACGTCGTAAGGGGAAAGGCAGACTACCATGCGGGTTCGCGAGGACTACCGGTCGCTATCCGGGCCTGAGAAGGCAGCAATCCTCCTGATGTCGCTCGGCGAGGAGCATGCCTCCAAGATGTTCGCGCTGATGAGCGACGACGAGATCAAGGAGATCTCGCAGATCATGGCCAACCTCGGCACCGTGTCGGCCAACGTGGTCGAGCGGTTGTTCGTGGAGTTCGCCGAGCAGATCTCCTCGACCGGATCGCTGGTCGGCACGTTCGACTCGACCGAGCGCCTGTTGATGAAGGTGATGGATGCCGACCGCGTCGGCAACATCATGGAGGAGATCCGCGGCCCTGCCGGCCGCACGATGTGGGACAAGCTCGGCAACGTCAACGAGATGGTTCTCGCCAACTATCTCAAGAACGAGTACCCGCAGACCGTCGCCGTGGTGCTTTCCAAGATCAAGGCGGACCATGCCGCCAAGGTCCTGAGCATGCTGCCCGAGAACTTCTCCATGGAAGTCGTCATGCGCATGCTGCGCATGGAGGCGGTGCAGAAGGACGTGCTCTCCGACGTCGAGCGCACGCTGAGAACCGAGTTCATGAGCAACCTCGCGCGCACCACCCGCCGCGATGCGCACGAGATGATAGCCGAGATATTCAACAACCTGGACCGCGCCACCGAGTCCCGCTTCGTCGCCGCGCTGGAAGAGCGCAACAAGGACTCCGCCGAGAAGATCAAGGCGATGATGTTCACCTTCGAGGACCTGAGCCGCCTCGACCCCGGCGGCGTGCAGACGCTGCTGCGCACGGTCGAGAAGGCCAAGCTCGGCCTGGCGCTGAAAGGCGCCTCCGAGCCGCTCCGCGATCTGTTCTTCTCCAACATGTCCGAACGCGCCGGCAAGCTCTTGCGCGAGGACATGGCGTCGCTCGGGCCGGTGCGCCTGAAAGAGGTCGAAGAGGCGCAGATGGTCATGGTGCAGACCGCCAAGGACCTCGCCGCCCGCGGCGAGATCGTGCTGTCCGACAACAAGGGCGGCGACGAGCTGGTCTACTGATAGGAGCGCTGCATATTGTCGACCATCATCCGGCCATTCCTGTTCGAGACCAGCTTCGACGAGGACGCGGCCGACCGCGCGCGCGAAAAGCAGGAGGCCGAGGAGCGGGCGCGCCTGGAAGCCGAAGCCGCCGCCAATTCTGAGCCGCCGCCGCCGACCTTCTCGCAGGAAGAAATGACCGCGGCACGCCAGGCAGGGTTCCTTGAAGGACGCAACGCCGGCATCTCCGAGGCGCAGGCCTCGCTCGAGCGCCGCGCCGCCGACGCCCTCGACCAGGTGAGCCGGGCGCTCGCCCAGCTCGACCGCGCCCAGCGCGAAGGGGTGGTCGAGCTGATGCGGGGCGCGCTCGAAGTTACTCATACGATCGTCCGCAAGCTGCTGCCCGAGTATGTCCGCCGCCACGGCTCCGACGAGATCCAGGCGCTGGTGCGCCAGGTCCTGGAGACCCTGATCGAGGAGCCGCGGGTGGTCATCCGCGTACCCGAGGACCTGGTCGAGGCCCTGAAGCCGCGTATCGCCCAGGCCGGCAAGGCGACCAGCTTCGAGGGCCAGCTCGTCGTCTTCGGCGAGCCGGCGCTCGGCGACGGCGACTGCCGGGTCGAATGGTCTTCAGGCGGGGCCGAACGGCTGGTCCAGCAATCCCTCGATCAGGTCGCCCAGGTGGTCGGCCGCGCGCTCGTACCACCGGACACCGCACCCGACGACGCGAGCCAGCCTCCGCTGGCTCCCAACGAATAGTGGCTCACCCGAGCCCCAAGGAGGCAATCGATGCCGAACGATGACAATCTCGAATTGACCGAGCTCGAAGGCAAGAGCGCCAACAAACCCGAGGAAGAGGAAGAAGATCGCCTGGAAGGGCAGCGCACCGCGACCGCGCGCGACCTCGAGGCCGTCTACGACATTCCCGTGCAGATCTCGGCCGTGCTCGGCAAGTCGACGATGCAGGTGAGCCAGCTGCTCAAGCTCGGCCGCGGCGCCGTCGTCGAGCTCGACCGCAAGGTCGGCGAGGCGATCGACATCTACGTCAACAACCGCCTCGTCGCCCGCGGCGAGGTGGTGATCGTCGACGAGCGTCTCGGCGTGACCATGACCGAGATCATCAAGTCGGACCGCTCGCAATAAGGATCGCTTAGAAGCTCATGGCCGAACCAGCGCCAAAGCTGAAGATCGCCGGCGGCAATCGTGCCGCCGGGGTGCCTGCGCCCGCTCGCCGCTCCGGCCCCGACCTCGCCGGCGTGCTCGGGCTCGGCGTCGGCTTCGCCGTCCTCTTGATCGCCGCCGTGGTCGGCGGGGCGCCCAACGCCTTCATCGACGTTCCCTCGCTGCTGATCGTGTTCGGCGGCACCTTCGCGGTCACCACGATCTCGTTCTCGCTGGCCGAGATCTGGAGGGCCCAGCGCCTGATGCTGGTCGCCCTCTTCTCCGGCACGCCGGACTGCGGCGAGGCGGCCAGGCGCGTTCTCGATCTCGCCAGGCTGGCACGGACCGAGGGCGTGCTCGTGCTCGAACGACAGCTGGCCCAGCTCCGCGACGCGCCCTTCCTCAGGCGCGCCATCGCGCTCGTCGTCGACGGCGCCACGCCGGAGGACGTCGAGGACGTGATGGCGCAGGAGCAGTCGGCGATCCAGTCGCGTCATGCCAAGAGCGCCTCGATCCTGCGCAAGGCCGCCGAGGTCGCCCCCGCCATGGGCCTGATCGGCACGCTGGTCGGCCTCGTGCAGATGCTGGGCCAGCTCGACAACCCGTCGGCGATCGGCCCGGCGATGGCGGTCGCCCTTCTCACAACCTTCTACGGCGCGGTGCTCGCCAACATGGTGTTCGCCCCGCTCGCCTCCAAGCTCGACCGCAATTCCGCCGAGGAGGCGCTGGTCAACCGGATCTACGTGATCGGCGCCGCCTCGATCGGCCGCCAGGAGAACCCGACCCGGATCGAGATCCTGCTCAACACCGTGCTGCCGCCGGAAAAGCGGCTGGGGTCGCTGGAATAGCGGCCGCAAAAGGACTTTCGGAGACGACAACGATGCGCCTCTTGATCATCGGCTCGCTCGACGGGCACATCACCACGGCGGGGAAGATCGCCATGGACCGCGGCGCCAAGGTGGCGCACGTCCAGTCGATCCCATCGGCCTTGGCCCAGCTTCGCTCCGGCCAGGGCGCGGACCTGGTGATGATCGACGTCAAGCTCGACATCGCCAGCCTGGTGCTGTCGCTCAAGAACGAGCGCATCCACGTGCCGGTCGTCGCCTGCGGCATCGGCACCAGCGCCGACGTCGCGGTCGCCGCGATCAAGGCCGGCGCCAAGGAATACGTGCCGCTGCCGCCGAACGCCGAGCTGATCGCAGCCGTCATCGCCGCGGTCACCGAGGAGTCGACCCAAGTCGTCTTCCGCGATCCGGCGATGGCGAGCACGATCAAGCTCGCCGAGCAGATCGCCCCCTCCGACGCCTCGGTGCTGATCACCGGCGAGTCCGGCACCGGCAAGGAGGTGATGGCCCGTTTCCTCCACGCCAAGAGCCGGCGATCCAACGAGAAGTTCGTCTCGATCAACTGCGCGGCGATCCCCGAGAATCTTCTGGAGAGTGAGCTCTTCGGCCACGAGAAGGGCGCCTTCACCGGCGCCGCCACCAGGCGCATCGGCAAGTTCGAGGAGGCCAACGGCGGCACCTTGCTGCTGGACGAGATCAGCGAGATGCACACCCGCC
This sequence comes from Rhizobium sp. Q54, assembly GCA_945871425.1. Lineage (GTDB taxonomy): Bacteria > Pseudomonadota > Alphaproteobacteria > SHVZ01 > SHVZ01 > SHVZ01. Next base: position 28,914 of record CAMBVS010000022.1, read on the forward strand.
TGCAGGCGAAGCTGCTGCGCGCCATCCAGGAGCGCGAGATCGACCGGGTTGGCGGCAGCACGCCGGTCAAGATCAACATCCGCCTGATCGCGACCTCGAACCGCGACCTCGAGGACTCGGTCAAGAAGGGCGACTTCCGCGAGGACCTCTATTTCCGGCTCAACGTCTTCAACCTGCGCATGCCGGCGCTGCGCGAGCGTCCGGGCGACATCGTTCCGCTCGCCGAGCACTTCATCCGCAAATACGCCGAGGCCAACGGCGTGTCGGCGAAGGCGATGACTCCGCAGGCGATCGAACGGCTGAAGGGCCATCACTGGAAAGGCAACGTGCGCGAGCTCGAGAACACGATGCATCGCGCCGTCCTTCTCGCCAATGGCCCGGCGATCGAAGTCGACAACATCATGCTGACCAACGCCCGCGCCGAGCCGGCCGTGGTCCCGCCGGCGGCGACCGCCCAGGCCGGACGCGCCGCCACCGGCGACCGTGCGCCGCTGGTCGGGCGCACCGTCGCCGACGTCGAGCGCGACCTGATCATCGACACCCTCCAGCACACGCTCGGCAACCGCACGCACGCCGCCAACATCCTCGGCATCTCGATCCGCACGCTGCGCAACAAGCTGAAGCAGTATAGCCAGGAGGGCGTGCCGATCCCGATGCCGGGCGAAGGCGAACGCGTGCCCACCGGTTGATCTAGGCCAGGCCCGGAACGATGGCTGACACCCCGCAGACCGCAGGCGCCGCCGAAGGCGCCGGCATGGGCGGATTCTTCCAACGCCTCGGCCTGTCGGGCAGCAGCGCCGGCAACCTGCTGATGCCGTTCGGCATCATCGCCATCCTCGCCGTCCTCGTCTTCCCGCTGCCGACATGGCTTCTCGACGTCTCGCTCGCCATCTCGATCACGCTCTCGATCATGATCCTGATGACCGTGCTGTTCATCGAGAAGGCGCTGGAGATCAACGCCTTCCCGACGATCCTGCTGGTCACCACGATGCTGAGGCTGTCGCTCAACCTGGCATCGACCCGCCTGATCCTGGAGCACGGGCACGAGGGCAGCGCCGCCGCCGGAAAGGTCATCGAGGCCTTCGGCAAGTTCATGATGGGCGGCAACTTCGTCATCGGCATCATCGTCTTCACCATCCTGGTGATCGTGAACTTCATCGTCATCACCAAGGGCTCGGGGCGCATTGCCGAGGTCGCGGCGCGCTTCGCCCTCGACGGCATGCCGGGCAAGCAGATGGCGATCGACGCCGATCTCTCGGCCGGCCTCGTCGACGAGAAGGAAGCCAAGCGGCGACGGAAGGAGCTCGAGGACGAGTCCGGCTTCTTCGGCGCCATGGACGGCGCGTCCAAGTTCGTCCGCGGCGACGCGGTCGCGGGCGTCCTCATCACCTTCATCAATATCATCGGCGGCCTGATCATCGGCCCGCTTCAGCACGGACTCTCGATCTCCCAGGCGCTGCAGAACTACACGGTCCTGACGGTCGGCGACGGTCTGGTCACCCAGCTTCCGGCCTTGATCATCTCGACCGCCGCCGGCCTCCTCGTCACCAAGGCCGGCAGCACCGAGAAGTCCGACAAGGCGATGTTCGGCCAGCTCTCGGCCTATCCGATGGCCCTCGGCATGTCGTCGGCGGTGATGTTCGGCATGGGCCTCCTGCCCGGACTGCCGATGATTCCCTTCACGCTCGCCGCCGCCACCATCGGCTTCATCGGCTACATGCGTTACCAGCAGAGCGAGCAGGTGAAGGCGGACGCGGCCCTGGTCGCCGCCCAGCCGGTGTCGGTGGCCGAGGAGCCGATCGCAACCGCGCTCGCCATCGACCTGATCCGCCTCGAGCTGGGATACGGGCTCCTGCCGCTGATCCGCAACGCCGACGGCGGGCGGCTCACCGATCAGATCAAGGCGCTGCGCCGCCAGCTGGCCTCCGAGGTCGGCTTCATCATGCCGTCCGTGCGCATCCAGGATAACCTGCAGCTTCCCTCCAACACCTACGTCATCCGGGTGAAGGAGGTCGAGGCGGGCCGCGGCGATCTGAGGACGGGCATGCTTCTGGTCATGGATCCGCGCGGCAACAAGATCGCGCTTTCCGGCGAGGAGACCAGCGAGCCGACCTTCGGTCTGCCGGCCATGTGGGTGAACGCCGCCATGCGCGAAGAGGCGATGTTCAAGGGCTATACCGTGGTCGAGCCGCCGACCGTCATCACCACCCACTTGACCGAGGTGGTGAAGGACAACATGCCGGACCTGCTCTCGTACTCCGAGACGCAGAAGCTGCTCGACGAGTGCGGCTCCCATCACCAGAAGCTGGTCGGCGACGTCGTTCCCTCGCAGATCACCGTCGGCGGCCTGCAGCGGGTGCTGCAGAACCTGCTGGCCGAACGGGTGTCGATCCGCGACCTGCCGACCATCCTGGAGGCGATCTCCGAGGGTTCGAGCCTGTCGCGCAACATCGGCTTCATCACCGAGCACGTCCGCACCCGGCTCGCCCGCCAGCTCAGCGACCAGTATTCCGCCGACCAGGGCTACATCCCGCTCCTCACCATGTCGCCGGAGTGGGAACAGGCCTTCGCCGAGTCCCTTGTCGGCCAGGGCGAGGACCGGCAGCTGTCGATGGCGCCGTCGCGCCTCCAGGAGTTCATGCAGTCGGTACGGACGACCTTCGAGCGTTACGCCATGATGGGCGAGATCCCGGTGCTTTTGACCAGCCCGGCGGTCCGGCCCTACGTGCGCTCGATCATCGAACGCTTCCGCCCGGCCACCGTCGTGATGTCGCAGAGCGAGATCCATCCGAAGGCACGGATCAAGACGCTCGGTCAGATCTGAGGGGATAGCAGCGGCCCATGCGTCTCAAGACCTTCAACGCGCGCACCATGTCGGAAGCGATGAAGATGGTGCGCGACCATCTGGGCGAGGACGCGATCATCGTCTCGACCCAGCGGGGCGAGGGCGGCAAGGGCGTCCGGCTGACCGCTGCCCTCGACGGCGCCGATCCGGAATTCGACGGCTCGCCGGAGCCGGCCTCGAACAGGCCCGCGGCCAAGAAGCGGGACACGGTCGAATACCTCTCCGACGCTCTCTCCCGCCACGGCGTGCCCCCCAACCTGGCGGAGCGCATGCTGAGGAGCGCCACCACGCTCGGCATCGACGATCCTATCCTGGCTCTCGCCGGCGCGCTCGACGACGTCTTCTCATTCCAGCCGCTCAACGACGCCAAGCCGCAGAAGCCGATCATGCTGATCGGCCCGCCGGGCCAGGGAAAGACGCTGACGGCCGCCAAGATCGCCGCCCGCGCGGCGATGGCGCGGCGCCCGTTCCAGCTCATCACCACCGACACCGAGAGGGCCGGCGGCTACGAGCAGCTCCAGGTCTTCGGCAAGGCGCTGAGGGCGGACGTCCTCAGGATCGACACCTCCCAGCGCCTGAAAGAGACGCTGGCCGGCATCCGCAAGGACACGCTGACGGTCGTCGACACCGCCGGCCGCAATCCCTTCAGCCCGGACGACATGGCGATCCTCCGCCCCTTCGTGCAGGCGGCCCAGGCCGATACCTGCCTGGTGATGGCGGCGGGATCCGACCCGCTGGAAGCGGCCGAGGTCGCCCGCGCCTTCGCCGAGTTCGGCGCGAGCCGCCTGATCATCACCCGCCTCGACCTTGCCCGCCGCCTCGGCAGCCTGCTGGTCGCCGCCGAGGCCGGACGGTTGAAACTGGCCGACGCGAGCGTCACATCTGCCGTGGTCGACGGCCTCAATCCACTCAATCCGGTAGCAATGGCCCGACTCTTGCTTCCAGACCTGGTAGCCGAAGAGGCTGCCGCTCCCCTCAAGCGAGCGTACTCATGACGACCGCGACCCCGGCCTCAGCGCCCCGCCCGACTCTCCTGACCAAGGGGAGGAACGTCATCGCCGTCGCTTCCGGCAAGGGCGGTGTCGGGAAGACTTGGTTCTCGATCACGCTCTCCCATGCACTCGCCCGCGCGGGGCGGAAGACGCTGCTGTTCGACGGAGACCTCGGCCTCGCCAATGTCGACATCCAGCTCGGCCTCACCCCCGACCGCGACCTGGGCGGCGTCATCACCGGGCGCATCGGGCTGACCCAGGCCGCCGCCCGCTACGAGGAGGGTGGCTTCGACATCATCGCCGGGCGCTCCGGCACCGGCTCGCTCGCGACGCTGCCGGCCCAGCGCCTGGCCCAGCTCGGCGGCGAGATCGTCGAGGTCGCCAAGCAATACGACAAGGTCGTGCTCGATCTCGGCGCCGGCCTCGACCGAACGGTCAGGCTGCTGGCTGCGGCCGCCGGGACGACGCTGGTCATCACCACGCCCGAGCCGACGGCGCTCACCGACGCCTATGCCTACATCAAGGTGACCAACGCCGACGAGCCGACCGCCGACCTTCGGGTGGTGGTCAACATGGCGGGCAGCCTCGCCGAGGGCCAGCGCACCTACCAGACCCTGCTCAAGGCCTGCGAGGGTTTCCTCAAGATCTCCCCGCCACTGGCTGGCGTGGTCAGGCGCGACAAGAAGGTGGCCGACAGCATCCGCAAGCAGTCGCCGCTGCTCACCCTGTTCCCGACCTCCGAGGCCGCCCAGGACATCGAGGGCCTGGTCGACCGCCTCTTGGAGACATGAGCAGCATCGCGCCGTCGCCGCCGGTCATCCCGGCGCAGACCACCACGACGGCGCCCCAGCCGACACCGCCGCCGACCGACACCGCTGCCAGATCCACTACCCAGGCACCGCAGACCCCGCTCCCTTCGCCGCTCGCCGACGCGCCCGAACCGGCGGTGGTGACAGGGCCGCGCCAGACCTCCCCACAGCCGCAACCGACCTCGCTTGCTCCCGGAACCGTGGTCACCGCCGTGCTCGAGCAGCCGGCGACGACCCCGCCGGTCGTGGTCTCCGCCGAGCCCGAGGCACCTACCCCGGCGCCGCCTCCTGCGACAGCCGAGGAAGCGCCCCCAGCACCGCAGACCCAGGCCCGACCGGCCGCTGCCCCTCCGCAAGCGGCGGCACAGACTCCGACGCCGACGCCGCTCCCGACGGTCAGCGTGCCATCGACGCCTACGCCGCAAGCGCCGCCACCCCAGGCGTCCGCTCCGGCGCCGCAGCCGGCGCCAGCTTCGGTTCCGATCCCGGCCGCCTTGCCGGGTGCGCGAACCGTAGCCGTGCCGACCCCGACCGCCGCCCTGGCGACGCTGCTGACCCCGCTTCCGACGGCGCCCGCGCAGACGCCGCCCCTCCCCGGCGCGCCGCCGCCATCGGCCAGCCCCTCTGTCCCGGCGCCGTCCGCACCGCCGGCATCGACCTCCGCCGCTCCAGCGGCACCGGCTGCCCCATCGACGCCGAGCGCTGCGCCGGCCGCAGCGCCTCCCGCCGGACCATCGGCGCCGCAGCAGCAGCCGGCGACCGCGCCGCTACCCCCGGGCGCGGCCGCTCCGCGACCCGTCGCACCAGGCGCAACGCCGCAGACCGCGACCGCAGGCGCCGCCCCTGCGCCGCCAGCGACTCCGCCCGGGCACGTGGCCTCGGGCCCTCCATCCGCTCCCGCCGCGACCTCCGCCCCTTCATCTCCCACGACCGTTGCGCCCGCTCCGCTGCCGGGAGCAGATCCGGCGCCGGCGCTCCGCGTGCCCGCAGCCACGACGGCGCTGCGCCCAGGCCCCACGCCGACGACGTCGTCGTCCTCGACACCGCCCTCGCCCTCACTCGCCGGCGGTGCGGTGGCCGCGCCGGTCGGCGGCCAGGGCGGCGTCCCCGCGCCGACATCGCTCGGCAGCTCGCCGGTTCTGGCGCTCCGGCCGGGCACGGCGCTGGTGCTGCAGGTGACGGAGATGACGCCGCGCGTGCAAGGCACGGCGCCGCCGCCGGCTCAGGGCCTCACCCTCACCGCTCAGGGCGGCCAGGTGAATTTCGGCGGCACGGTGATGGGATCGACCATCGGCGGCCAGCCGATCGTCGAGACGCCGCTCGGCCTCTTCACCCTCGGCGCCAAGGTCGACCTGCCGGAAGGCATGCGACTCCAGTTCCGCGTGATGGCGCCGCCGGGCGGCACCGGTACCGCCGCGGCGGGCGGGCAGCCGGCGACGCTGATGGAGCTGTCACGGCAATGGGCGGCCCTCGACGAGGCGCTGGCGACGCTGAAGGCGAGCGACCCGGTGATCGCCCAGGCGGTGCTGGAGCAGACCATCGCCAGGCCCGGCGCTCAGCTCGCCGGCGGCCTCGCCTTCTTCCTGGTGGCGCTCCGTGGCGGCGGCGATCTCAAGCGCTGGCTCGGCGAAAGCTCGGTCCAGGCGCTGGAGAAGTCGGGCCGCGGCAAGCTGGTGCAGCAGCTGTCGGAGGAGATGCGGGAGATGGCGCGGGCGGGATCGACCGAGACCGCCAAGACCGGTGACTGGCGGCCGCTGTTCATGCCGGTCTTCGACGGCGAGGGTGTGCGCCAGCTCCGCCTCTTCGTCCACCGCGACGGCGGCGAAGAGGGCGACGACGACAAGCCTCCGGGGAAACGCTTCCTGGTCGATGCCGATTTCACGCGGCTTGGCCAGTTCCAGCTCGACGGGCTGGTCGCCGGAAAGAAGCTCGACCTGGTGGTCCGCACCAAGCAGGCATTGCCGGCGGACATCACCAAGAACATCAACGCGATCTTCACCCGCTCGCTCGATGCCTCGGGCTTCTCAGGCCTGCTCCGCTTCGAGGCGGGCGCCAAGCTGGTGACGCCCGACCCGGACGCGCTCTACGGCCACGCGACCGGCGTCAGCGCCTGACCGCTATCCCCGCAAGAGGGCGTTGAACGCCTTCACCGCAGCGGCCGGTCCGTCCTTGTGCTTCCAGACGCCGGCGGAGACCGCTAGGAAGTCGGCGCCGGCCTCGATCAGCGGCCGGCAGTTCGCCGGCGTGAGCCCGCCGACGGCGACGCAGGGGGCGTGCATCATCTGGCTCCACCACTGCACGATCTCCGGCTCGACGAGCGCCGCCGCCTCCTTGGTCGAGCTCTTGAAGAACGGCCCGAAGGAGACGTAGTCGGCGCCCGCCTCCGCCGCCTCGATGGCGAGATGGCGCGAGCCGCCGCAGGAGACGCCGATCATCCCGCCGGTGCCAAGGAGCCCTCGCGCTTTCGCGTAGGACGCGCCGTCCTCCAGGTGAACCCCGTCGCAGCCGAGCTCCGCCGCCAGGTCCGCCCGGCCGTCGAGAAGGAAGGCGACATCGCGCACCTGCACCGCGGGCATCAGCCGCTCGACGGCACGACGGATCTGATGATCGGCGACGTCGACGAGACGGAGCTGGAAGGCGGCGACGTCGCCCGCATCCAGCGCCCGCTCGACCACGGCCAGGAAGTCCGCCGGCTCGATCGCCGGCGGAGTGATCAGGTAGAGACGCTGGGTCAGGGTCAGGCCTTGCCCTGGAAGATGCGGATGATGGTGTCCAACATCGCCATCGCGTCCTTCGGCGGCCGCTGGAAGGTGTTGCGGCCGATGATCGAGCCGGTGGCGCCGCCGTCGCGAAGCCCACGGACCTCGGTAAAGAGCCCTTCAAGGTCCTTGGCCTCGCCGCCGGAGAAGACGACGAGGCGGCGGCCGTTGAAGCAGGACTGGACAACGTGGCGGACGCGCTCGGCCAGCGTCGAGATCGGAATCTTCTGCGCCTCGTAGACCTTCTTCGCCGCTTCCAGCTCGAGATGCTGGGTCGGCGGCTTCACCTTGATGATATGGGCGCCCATCAGCGCCGCCATGTGCGCGGCATAGGCGCAGATGTCGACCGCGGTCTCGCCCTGCTTCGAGAGACTCCCGCCGCGCGGATAGGACCAGACGACGGAGGCGAGACCATAGGACTTGGCCTCGGCCGACATCTCGCGGATCTCCTCCATCATGTCGTAGGCCTTGTCGGAGCCCGGATAGATGGTGAAGCCGATCGCCGAGCAGCCGAGGCGGAGCGCGTCCTTGACCGAACCGGTCAGCGCCTGGTTCGCCGCTTCCTTCTCGCGCGACAGCGAGTTGGCCGAATTGCACTTGAGGATGGTCGGGATCGCGCCGGCGAAGGTGTCGGCGCCGGCCTCCAGCATGCCGAGCGGGGCGGCATAGGCCGACAGGCCGGCGGCGATGGCGAGGCGATAGTGATAGTGCGGATCGTAGGCGGCGGGGTTCGGCGCGAACGAGCGCGCCGGGCCGTGCTCGAAGCCCTGGTCGACCGGCAGGATCACCAGCTTGCCCGAGCCGCCGAGCCGGCCGTTCATCAGGATGCGGGCGAGGTTCGCCTTGGTGCCGGGATTGTCGCTCTCGTAATTGGCGAGGATCTTCTGGATGCGCTGGCTGATCTTCATCTCGTGGGCTCCGGCGGGAACGGGAAGGCTTGGTTAAACGAGCGGCAACGGCTTGGCAACGCCCCCTCGCCGCTTGCCGGAAGAAGGCGCGCGACCTAGACTATGTCAATCTTTGACATACGAGGCGGCGATGGCCACCAATGTACACCTGACGCCCGAGCTTGAGCGCTTCGCCCGCGAATGCGTGGAAGGCGGACGCTACAATAATATGAGCGAGGTCGTCAGATCCGGGCTTCGCCTGTTGCAGGATGCGGAGGAGCGTCGACGTCAATTTCAGGCCATGCTTCATGAGACTCTGGCTGAGGCAGATCGCGACGGCACGATTGAGGCCGATGAAGTCCTCGCCGAAATGGACAGGATCATCGACGCGCCGACGAAATGAGCGGTTCTGCCGTCCTTTCGCCGAGAGCGCGGCGAGATCTTCTGAACGCCACTCTCTGGATCAAACGTGACAACCCGCCAGCGGCACGCGCTTTACGCTGTGCTGTCGCTGCAGCGACGAAGCATATCGCGGAACATCCTCTTGTCGGTCGCACGCGTGCGGAACTCGCTGACGAGTCGTTTCGCTTCGTGACGCTGCCCGGTTTTCCCTATGTGATCGTCTACGACGCCGATCGCCGGCCACCGCTGATCCTTCGCGTCCTGCACGGCGCACGAGACCTCCCGGAGGCGATGAGAGACTCGTAAGGCGTCTACCGCCGTACCTTGTTCGGCTTCGCCTTGGCCTTGGCCGCCGCGGCCTTGGTCGCTTTCTTCTGGGCCTGCTTCTGCTTCACCGTCGGACCGCGCTGCTTCACCTTGACGGCGGCAGCCTTGGTCGCCTTCACCTGGGCCTTCTTCTGCGCCACCGTGCGCGGCTTCTTGGTCTTCTTGGGCTTGGCGTAGATCGGACTCGCCTTGGCTTGGGCCGCCTCGGCGAGCGGCGCGGCGACGATGCCGAGACCGGCGGTCAACATGACGGCGAGCGCAGCAGCTTTCAGTCGCATGGCAGGAACCCCGACCCCGTTGAGGACGGCGAGCCTATCACAACCCCGGAGAGAGCAAGCGACAGCAGGCCGCCTCCGGATCGCGCTCCGCCGCGAGGTCAAGGTCGGCAGTCAGCGGCGCCAGCAGACGCGCGCCCTTTGCCTCGGCGATCGCCGCGAGCTTGGCCTGGACCTCGCCCGCTGCATGGAAGACCAGAGCGGCGAGGCCTTGCCTGAGCGACGCCAGCACGTCTCCCGGCCGGTCGGCGCAGTCGAGCACGGCGGCGAACCGCGCCCCCGGATGCGCCTCGGATGCCAGCCGGATCAGACTCTGGAAATAGAGCGGGCCCCAATAGGCGGCCGCTCCCGGCGGGCTCAGCAGCGTGATCGCGCGGCCGGCCGCCTCGGCGGCGGCGAGCGCCGCCCGCGCCTGGGCCAGATCGTGGACGATGACGACGGGCGCGTCGATGACCCAGGTCCTAGAGGCGTCCCATCGCCGCCGCCGTGTCCAGCATGCGGTTGGAGAAGCCCCATTCGTTGTCGTACCAGGACAGCACGCGGACGAAGGTGCCATCGATGACCTGGGTCTGGGTCAGGTCGAAGGTCGAGGAATGGCTGTCGTGATTGAAGTCGGTGGAGACCAGGACCTCCCTGTTCACCGCGAGGATGCCCTTCAAGCGATTTTCGCGCGAGGCGGCCTCCATCGCGGCGTTGATCTCCTCGACTGTGGTCTTGCGCGACGGCACGAATTTGAGATCGATCATGCTGACGTTCGCCGTCGGCACGCGGATGGCGGTGCCGTCGAGCTTGCCCTTGAGCTCGGGCAGCACCAGGCCCACCGCCTTGGCGGCACCGGTGGTGGTCGGGATCATCGACAGCGCCGCCGCCCGGGCGCGTCCGAGATTGTTGTGCATGGTGTCGACCAGCGACTGGTCGCTGGTATAGGCGTGCACCGTGGTCATGAAGCCGCGCTCGATGCCGACCGCCTTGTGCAGGACTGAGGCGACCGGCGCCAGGCAGTTGGTGGTGCACGACGCGTTGGAGACGACCGTGTGCTTGGCCTCCAGCCTGTCCTCGTTGACGCCGTAGACGACGGTGAGGTCGACGCCGTCGGCCGGCGCGGAGACCAGCACGCGCCTGGCGCCCGCCTCGATATGCTTCGCCGCCTGCTCGCGCTTGGTGAAGATGCCGGTGCATTCGAGGGCGATGTCGACCTTGAGGTCCTTCCACGGCAGCTTCGCCGGATCCCGCTCGGCGGTGACTCGGATCGGGCCGGCGCCGAAATCGATATTGCCGTCGGCGATCTTCACTTCGCCGGGGTAGCGGCCATGGACGGAGTCGTACTTGAACAGGTGCGCGTTGGTCGCGACCGGACCGAGATCGTTGATGCCGACGACCTGCAGGTCGGTGCGCTTGCTCTCGGCCAGCGCCCGCATGACCAGGCGTCCGATGCGCCCGAAGCCGTTGATCGCCACCCTGACCGTCATGACTGTCTCCGCATTCGATGGAAAATTATCTGAAGCGTGCCGGATCGTGCCGATAGACATAAGTGATCGCGTCCGCACCGAAATAGTCGGTGGTTCCCTCGCGCACCGCGCCGAGGCGTTCGGCGACCCGCTGAGAGTTCACGTTTCTGACGTCGATCAGGCTGATGAGCCGGTCAGCCTTGAGGTCGCCGAACCCGACCCGCGCCACCGCGGCCGCCGCCTCGGTCGCATAGCCCTTGCCCCAGGCCGGGCGGTTCAGCGTCCAGGCGATCTCGACGCCCGGCCAGCCGACCGGGTGGAGGAGGCCGACGCGCCCGACCACCACGCCCGTCCCCTTCTCCTCGACCGCGTAGGGTCCATAGCCGCGCAGCGCCCAATGGCCGAGGGTAGCGGTGAGCGAGCGCCAGATCTCCCAGTCCTTGGTCTGCGGCGTACCGCCCAGGTAGCGCATGACCTCGGGGTCGGCCAGCATGCGGGCGACGGCGGCGGTGTCCTCGATCGTGAACTGCCGGAGCTTCAGCCGCTCGGTCTCGATCGTCTCGGGAACCAGGGGTGTCATGATCAGATCCGTGTCTTCACGGCCTCGGCCGCCGCCGCGGCGGTGATGCCGAAATGCTTGTAGAGCGCCTCGGCCGGCGCCGAGGCGCCGAAGCCGGTCATGCCGATGAAGGCGCCCTCGTCGCCGATGTAGCGCTCCCAGCCGAGCTTGACGCCGGCCTCTATGGCGACACGTGCGCCCGATCCCAGCACCTGAGCGCGATAGCTCTCCGGCTGGGCGTCGAACAGGGACCAGCAGGGCATGGAAACGACCGCCGTCGGGATACCCGCCGCCTCCAGCAGCTCGCGTCCCTTGACCGCGATCGCAACTTCGGAGCCGGTGGCGATCAGCGTCGCCTTCCTGGTCCCACTCGCCTCGATCAGCACATAGGCGCCGCGGGCCGAGCGGTTCTCGTCGGTGTGCGTCTTCCTCACCGTCGGCAGCGCCTGGCGGGTCAGCGACAGGATCGACGGCGTCTTGGCCGAGGCCAGCGCCAAGGCCCAGCACTCGGCGGTCTCGACCGAGTCGGCCGGGCGGAAGACGTGCAGGTTGGGAATGCAGCGGAGCGCCGACAGGTGCTCGACCGGCTGATGCGTCGGTCCGTCCTCACCGAGGCCGATCGAGTCATGCGTCATCACATAGACGACGCGGATGCCCATCAGCGCCGAGAGCCGGATCGAGGGCCGGCAATAGTCGGTGAAGGTGAGGAAGGTGCCGCCATAGGGGATGATGCCGCCGTGCAGCGCCATGCCGTTCATCGCCGCGGCCATGCCGTGCTCGCGGACGCCGTAGTGGATATAGGCGCCGCCATAGGCGCCCTTCCTGATGATCGCCTGCGACTTGGCCTTGGTGTTGTTGGAGCCGGTCAGATCGGCCGAGCCGCCGATCAGCTCCGCCATCACCGGCGCCAGCGCGTCCAGCGTGTTGCCGGAGGACTGCCTTGTGGCGAGACTCTGCGCCTTCTCCGACGCGTCGCGCTTGAACGCCTGGATGGTCCCGGCCAGCTTTTCCGGCAGCTCGCCGGAGACGACGCGGTCGAACTCGCCCTGGGCGTTGGCGGCGGCATGACGCTTGGACCAGGCCTGGAAGTCCTTCGCCCCGCGGGCGCCGAACCTCCGCCACTCGGCGACGATCGGCTCCGGCACCACGAAGGGCGGCGAGGTCCAGCCGAGCTGGGCGCGGGCGCCCTCGATCTCCTTGGCGCCGAGCGGCGAGCCGTGGGTGGAGGCGGTGCCGGCTTTGGTCGGGGCGCCCTTGCCGATGATGGTCTTGCAGGCGATCAGCGACGGCTCGGACGCGGCCTTCGCCGCCTCGATCGCCTTGGCGACGGCGTCGGGGTCATGACCGTCGACCGACTGCACGTGCCAGTGGGACGCGCGGAAGCGGGCCGGCTGGTCGTCGGAGACCGAGAGCCCGGTGGCGCCGTCGATCGAGATGGAATTGTCGTCGAAGAGGACGATCAGGCGGCCGAGGCCGAGGTGCCCGGCAAGGCTGATCGCCTCGTGGCTGATCCCTTCCATCAGGCAACCGTCGCCAGCGATCACATAGGTGTAGTGATCGACCAGGTCGGTGCCGAAGCGGGCCTCGAGGATGCGCTCGGCCAGCGCCATGCCGACGGAATTGCCGAGGCCCTGGCCCAAGGGCCCCGTGGTGGTCTCGATCCCGGTCGCGTGGCCGTGCTCGGGATGGCCGGCGGTCTTGCTGCCGAGCTGCCGGAAATTGCGCAGCTCATCCATCGTCATGTCCGGATAGCCGGTCAGATGCAGCAGGGCGTAGAGCAGCATCGAGCCGTGGCCGGCCGAGAGCACGAAGCGATCGCGATCCGGCCAGTCCGGATGGGTCGGGTCGTATTTGAGGAAGCGGGTGAACAGCACGGTCGCCACATCCGCCATGCCCATGGGCATGCCGGGATGGCCGGATTTCGCCTGCTCGACCGCATCCATGGCGAGCGCCCGGATGGCGTTGGCAAGATCGTCGTGGCGCACGGTCAAGGGAGGTTCCGATCGGGAGCGGAGGAGGCCCGGAAAATGCCGGGTGACAGTTGCGGCGTCAACGGCGGCGGATCAAGGAAGGCGGCTTTAGATTCTAGATATCATCCTTGATCTCCGAGAGCATGTCTGCATACGCTTTATCCAACATTTCATTAGTGATTCCGTGCTTAAGCCGAATTGGGGCAACAACGAATTCAAGTAGCTTGTCAGTCGTGATGAAGGTCTCTTGAGCTTCTTCAAGTTCAGCAATCATTTTGTCACGTCCTTGTGTCGACATAATATCGGTAGCACGCTCGCGAAAGTATGCATGTGCGAGCCAATTCCGCCGCTCCAGCGCCTTCGCGAGGATGTTCTCCAGCTCTTCGGGTACGAGAACAATCTTCTTCAGCGAGCCGATCATACGGCCCAACGGAGCCGCAAAATGACGGCTCATGAAGGTATCAAATAGGCTCACCCATTCTTCACGTGACTTTACTGTACGGGCGTTCTTTGGAACTAAATCACAGGATACCAATGCATTAACGATCGAGTGCTCAAGGCATTGAGACAAATAGATAGCGACCCCGAAATGGGCGTAGACGGTCTTTAAATGCTCGCTTCTAAGCTCTTCGTCTTCAGCTTCCGTTCCCATGGTTCATCATGATCCCGAACTAAGTCGGCGCCCAGGTCATCTCCGGGTCGAGGGGGAAGATCGGGCGGGGGCAGCGCTTGAAGCCGAATCGGGAGAGCACGGGCATGTTGAGGCCCGGCACGTCGACGTTCCAGATGCGCTCCGGCGGGAACCACTGGTCGAAGGCGGCGCGGAAATGGCCGCGCGACTTCACCACCACCGTGCGGGCGGCAGCGACGTCGAGGCCGAACATCTCGAAATAGACCGGGTCCAGCATCTGCAGGCGGATCGAGTTCACCACCTGACGCAGCCCACCGATCTCCAGAAGGGCCGAGGGGCCGAGATGCATGGTGCGGCCGGCGAAGATGCCGCGGCGGCCGACGCAGGTGCCGTCATGCAGCTTCAACACCTTCACGTCCGCCTCGAACGGCTCCGACAGCGCGTCGGCCTCCTCGCGGTTGAAGCGGGCGCGGAAGATGGCACCTTCGCCGAGACGATGCGCTTCCGCCGCCAGCGCCGGATCGAAGAAGGTGCCGAGGATGACGCCCTCGGCCTTGGCCGCGACCAGCGCCTTCAGGATCCAGGTGGTGTTGCCGCGCCCGCCGCCGCCGGGGTTGTCGGCGACGTCGGCCAGGAGCTGCGGCGGCAGCGAGGGGTCGCGGCCGGTCTTCACCGCCAGCGCCACGGCGTCGTCCAGGCTCATCATCTCCGGCACGTAACGCTGGCGGTCGGCCCAGCAGGCCGTCGCGATGTCGCGGGCGACGGCTTTCGCGCGATCCTTACCGGCGCGCGAGGTGACCACGACCGACATGCCGTTCTTCGGCGTGTCGCCGTTGGTGAAACCCGAGAGGATGGTGACGTTGACGATGTCGGCCGCCTGCTTCGCCTTGCCGTAGCGGAGGATGTCGGCATAGGGGCCTACATCGGTGTTCTGGGTGATCGAGGGCGGGATCAGCGGCAGCTTGATGAAGGCCGCGCTCGGCTTCATCCCCGCCCACATCTCGCGCACCACCTGGGCCGCCTCGACGCCGCGCTCCTCCATGTCGACATGCGGATTGGTGACGTAGCCGATCAGCACGTCGACGGCATCGACCATGCGCTGCGAGCAGTTGGCGTGGAGATCGAGGGTGGCGATCACCGGCACCCCCGGACCGACGAGGCCGCGCACCATCTCGAACACGGTCGCGTCCGGGTCGTCGTCGCCGGTCGCGGTACCCGCCCCGTGCTCGGGCAGGTAGACCGCGTCCACCGGCAGCGCCGCCGCGAGCCCAGCCCGCATGCGGGCGACGATGTCGTCGAAGAAGCGCTGCTCGACCGGCCCGCTGGCGCCGCCGGCGGTCATCAGGATCGGCACCGGAACCCAGGGCCCGTGCCGGTCCATCTCTTTCACGAAGCCCCGGACCTCCGGCGGCGACTCCGGCGCGGCGGCCCGGATGTCGCGGCCGAAGGCCTCGCCTTCGAGCCAGAGATACGACTTGAACTCAGCCTCGGTCGAGACCGGGGCGTGGCCGTTCGACTCGAGCGAGAATCCGAGGAGGGCGACGCGCTTGGGCGTGGTCACCGCTACTTCTTCGACACGTTCCAGAGCACCGGGCTCGGCACCTCGATCAAGCCGTCGATGTTGGCACGGTAGGCCACGGGCCGGGTGATCTGACCCATCGGCAGGTACGGGATGGTCTCGATCGCGCGGAGCTGGATCGCCTCGGTCACCGCCTTACGCTTGGGCGCATCGGTCTCCCTGGCCCAGGCGGTCAGCAGGCCGTTCATCTTGTCGTCGCAGGCCCAGCCGACGAAGCCGGTGCCGCCGCAGGGCATCGGCAAGGCAAAGTTGGTGACCGGGCTGGAGAAGCGGAAGCCGAAGGCGGTCGAGACGAACAGGCTCCAGCCGCCCTTGTCGGGCGCGTCCTTCTTCACCCGCCGCGCGGTGATCGTCGCCCAGTCCGAGAGCTGCAGGTCGACGTTGACGCCGGCATCCTTGAGACGCGCGGCCAGCACCTGGGTAATGTCGCGCAGCACCTGCAGGTCGTTCGGCTGGAGGACCACCACCGGCTGGCCGGCATAGCCCGCCTTCTGCAGCAGCTCCTTCGCCTTGGCGATGTTCGGCTTCTGGAAATCTGCCGTGCCGGCCTCGGTCTCGTTCGCCGAGCCGCAGCCGACCCAGGAGAAG
This sequence comes from Rhizobium sp. Q54, assembly GCA_945871425.1. Classification (GTDB taxonomy): domain Bacteria; phylum Pseudomonadota; class Alphaproteobacteria; order SHVZ01; family SHVZ01; genus SHVZ01. The sequence continues at coordinate 44,985 of CAMBVS010000022.1, forward strand.
CAGCGCCGCCAATAGGCCGGGTCGCCGGCGGAGGCCTGCATGTATTCGTCCTGGGCGGCGATGTAGAGCAGCGCCTGGCGGCCTTCGGGCTTGTCGAAGGGCGGGTGCAGGTGGTTCGGGCGAAGATAGGCGATCTCGCCGAACGGGTTGTGCACCTTCACCACGACGTCCTTGTTGCGCCGGAGCATTGGCAGGAGATCGGTCGGCGGCTGCTCGAAGATGTCGACCTCGCCGGCGTTCAGCGCCGCGGCCGCAGTCGCCGCATCGGGGATGATCACCCATTCGACGCGGTCGACCTTCACCTGCTTGCCGCCCGAGAACAGGCTCGCCGGCTCGGCGCGGGGGACGTAGTCCGGGTTCTTCACATAGACGACCTTGCTGCCCGGAACCCAGCCCTCGCGGGAGAAGCGGAAGGGGCCGGAGCCGATGACCTCGGTGATCGCCGTGTTCGGATCGTTCTTCGCCTCCTGCTCGCGCATGATGAAGGCGGCGTAGGAGCCGTCCTTGGCGAGCGAGTCGAGCACCAGACCCCAGGGCTCCTTCAGGGTGAGCGTGAAGGTGCGGTCGTCGACGACCGCGAGCTGCATGCCGAGGCCGCGGAGGATGGTGCCGTTGGAGTCGCGCGCCGCCCAGCGGTTGAGCGAGGCGACGGCGGCACTGGCCTTGACCGGCGTGCCGTCATGAAACTTGAGGCCGGGGCGCAACGTGAAGCGGTAGTTGAGGCCGTCCGGGGTGACCGTCCAGGTCTCGACCATCTGCGGCTGCGGGCGATAGTCGCGGTCATAGGCGAACAACATGTCGTAGACCATGTACGCATGCTGGCCGGTGATCGCCGCCGTGTTGGTGATCGGGTCGACGACCTTGAGGTCGGCGTGCGGCACATAGCGCAGCACGCTCTGAGCCGCCGCTCCGCCCGCCGTCGCCGCCAGCATCGCTGCCACCAGGGCCGCCTTCCGCATCGTCGCCTGCATCTCCCGATCCCCCGTTGTGGTCGAAACGAGCCTAGCGGCCGGCGTTTCCAAATGGCAATCTGTTTTCCGAACGGCAAATAAGGGAGAAGGACCGATGACCCTGGCGACGAAGGCGGGCGTGAGCGAGCCCTGGCGGCCGGCCTATACGAACGCCGCGCGGCCGACCGCGCTCGAGCGCGAGCTGGCGGCCTTCGAGGCGAAGAGCATCCTGGTGCCGCTCGGCGGCGCCGACTGGCAGCGCACCTCGGGTCACACCTTCGAGACCAACACCGCCGCGGACTGGGCGACGATCGAGCGCCAGAGCGCGATCTACCACCGCGACCGCCAGGCGAAAGAGGTGCTGACCTTCCTCGCGGCATCCAAGGACGAGCCCAGCTACGGCTGGCAGACCAACAACTACGGGCATTCGCTGCAGACCGCGACCCGGGCGCTCCGCGACGGCGCCGACGAGGACATGGTGGTGCTGTCGCTGCTGCACGACATCGGCCAGAACATCGCGCCGGTGACCCATGGCGAGTTCTGCGCGGCGATGCTTAAGCAGTTCCTCTCCGACGACTATCTCTGGCTGCTCAGCTACCACACGGTCTTCCAGCGTTATCACCGCTTCAACCACCCCACATCCGACCGCATGGGCCGCGAGAAGTTCCGCGGCCACCCAGCCTTCGAGCTCACCGCCTATTTCTGCGAGAAGTACGACCAGAACGCCATGGAGCCGGACTATCCGACGCTGCCGCTCGAGGCCTTCGAGGCGATGGTCTACCGCTTCTTCAACAAGGAGCCGAGGTTTGTCGGCCGGCGCTGAGGCGGCCGCTCGGGCAAGGTGCGTCCCGCGCAAGCCCCTGCTATGGTCCCGGCCATGACACCTCTGGAAGAGGCAACGGCGAAGCTGGATCAGGCGCTGGCGCGGCTGGAGCGGGCGACGGCCGGCCGGTCGGAGCGCGAGGCCAGGGCGCGCGTCGAGCTCGAGCAGGCGATGGCCCAGCTCAAGACCGATCACGCCCGGCTCTCCGAGGCCGCCGACACCGTCTCGGCCCGGCTCGACGGCGCCATCGGCCGGCTCCGGCTGATGGCGGGAGATTGACCGACTTATGGCCGAGGTCACCCTCTTCCTCAACGGACGCGGCTACCGCATCGCCTGCGCCGACGGCCAGGAGCCGCATATCGAGAAGCTCGGCCGATACATCGACGGCAAGGTCCAGGAGCTGGTGAACCAGTCGGGGCAGATCGGCGATGCCCGCCTGCTCGCCATGGCGAGTCTGATGATCGCCGACGAGCTGGCGGAGGCACGCGGCGGCATCGACGCCACGTCTCCGACGGCGTCGGCGAAGCCGGCGGACGCCGCCGCCCAGGCGATCGAGGCCGTGGCAAAGCGCATCGACGCGCTTGCGGCCAGGCTCGAAGCTTCCTAAGTTGAGGGTTGGCGGGGCTGCCCGGTTCGACAGGCTGCACAGTCCCCGGGGCCAATACCGATCCTCAGGGAGCTGTCCCTGGCCTTGGCCCTCGGCCTTGGTCACACGGCGCCCACCTGCTTAGGCAGGCCTTGGAGGAACTGCTCATGCCACCGGCTGTGGTGGCTCCGCCAACTCCACCCGAGATCGACGAGGCGAAGCGTCGGCTCCGCGCCGAGATGATCGAGCGGCGGAAGCGGCTCGCCGATGCCGATGCCGGACTCAAGCTGGCAAAGACCGTCGCCGGCCTCGGTCCGTTCCGTTCCGGTGCCGCGGTGTCCGGCTTCTATCCGATGGCGCCGGAGATCGACGTGCTGCCGGTGCTCTCGTGGTTCGCCGAACGCGGGCACCCGACCGCGCTTCCCGTGGTGATCGGGCGCCGCCTGCCGCTCGCCTTCCGCGCCTGGGCGCCGGGCGAGCCGCTGCAACGAGGCGTGCTCGGCATCCCCTTCCCGGCCGCTGGTGCGGCCGACCTCGTACCGGAGATCTTGCTGGTGCCGCTTCTCGCCTTCGACCGCCGCGGTCACCGCCTGGGCTATGGCGGCGGCTACTACGACCGCACCCTCGCCGATCTCCGCGCCAAGGGACCGGTGTTCGCCATCGGCGTGGGCTATGCCTTCCAGGAGATGGACCAGGTGCCCAGCGCCTCATTCGACCAGCGAGTCGACGCGATCGCGACCGAGTCGAGTGCGGAGCGACTGGCGTGAGGATCCTTTTTCTCGGCGACATCGTCGGGCGCTCCGGACGCGACCAGGTGATCAAGGATGTGCCGCGCTTTCGCAAGGAGCTCAGGCTCGACTTCGTCATCGCCAACGGCGAGAACGCCGCCCACGGCTTCGGCCTGACGCTCGGCCTGGCCGAACAGCTGTTCAAGGCCGGCATCGACTGTCTGACCAACGGCAACCACGCCTGGGACCAGCGCGAGTTCATCGGCCAGATCGGCCGCGATGCGCGTCTGCTCCGCCCGCGCAACTACCCGGCCGGCACGCCGGGCCGCGGGGCGAACGAGTATGCGCTCGCCGACGGCCGCCGCGTGCTGGTGATCAACGTCATGGGCCGCCTGTTCATGGACGCGCTCGACGACCCGTTCCAGTCGATCGAGGCGGAGATGGCGAAGGTTCGCCTGGGCGCCACCGTCGCTGCCATCGTCGTCGACGTCCACGCCGAAGCGTCGAGCGAGAAGCAGGCGATCGGCCATATGCTGGACGGCCGCGTCTCGCTGGTCGTCGGAACCCATACCCACGTGCCGACCGCCGACGCCCAGATCCTGCCGGGCGGCACCGGCTTCCAGACCGACGCCGGCATGTGCGGCGACTACGACTCCGTCATCGGCATGCAGAAGGCCACGCCGATCCAGCGCTTCACCCGCAAGCTGCCGACCGAGAAGCTGCAGCCCGCGGACGGACCGGCGACGCTCTGCGGCGTCTTCATCGAGACCGACGACAAGACCGGTCTCCTCAAGCGCATCGCGCCGCTCCGCGTCGGCGGACGGCTGGAACAGGCATGGCCTGCATGAAGACCTCCCGTTAGCCTTTTCCCGATACAACCGACCCGTCCGTCGCGCGTGCCGGATTCGGCACAGATCGGAGGGCTATCGGACGTGGCGAGCCCAGGCCTCCAGCAGGTTCGCGCAAGACCCTGGCCCATCATCGCGGGCGCCGCCTCCCTCATCACCCTCGCAACTACATTCAGTTACGATCTCGAGGGCGGCTACCAGGCCGGGCTTGCCGGCACCGAACAGGCCGCGCTGCGCCTGACGCGAGCACTCGAAGAACAGACGGAGACGACCTTCGGAGCGGTCGATGGCGTCCTCAAGGCGACCATCCGCCATCTCCGCCTGCTGAAGCGGCTTGGCGCAGCCGAGCAGACCTCGATCCGCGGCGTGCTCGCCGCCGAAGCCGAACTGAACGGCGGCACCCTCGAGATCGCGAGCACCCCGGGTGTCGGCACCACCGTCACCGTCCGGCTGCCGAAGGCGCGCCTGATGGAGATCCCGGCCGAGGGCTGGCGCCAGGCGAGCTAGGAGGCCCGGGCTACCCGACCAGCCGTTCGAGGCTGGCGCAGAGCTCCTGGCCGACCGGTCCCCCGTCGCCTTTCAGCTTGTTGGTGACCACTGCACGCATGGCATCCACCAGCGAGCGCAGCACCTCGACCTCGACCATCCCGACCGAGGTCCGTCCTTCCAGGTAGCGGCAGAGCATGCCGCCGATGCGGGTGACCAGCGGATAGCCGAAGTTGCCGCCGCCGCCGCGAAGGTCGTGGACGATGTTGAACAGGTTGTTCAGGTGCTTCGCCTGGTTCTCGCGGTCGCTGAGCAGGAGCGACACCGCTTCGGCGGCCTTGGCGAGCTCCGGATTCGCCTGGACGGTGAAATCCACCTGCTCCTGCGCCTTGGCCATCGCCGCCTCGGCCCGGGCGAGCAGGTTCGGGTCCATGCCCTTCCCGGCCGGGCCGACCCTGGCCTTGATCTTGTTCGGCGGATGGATGACTTCGACCGCACCCTTCGGCTTCTCGCCGCTCATGACATTCTCCCCACATCCCCACGCGTCACGACTTATGCATCGACTTGATGGTGTCCTTGGTCCGATTGAGCGCCGCCTGCTGCGCGCCGCTCAACGGCTGGCTTTGCTTGCTCGCCGCTTCCGCGCCAGCTGCCTTCCGCCGGTCGGGCCCGTCGAAGGGCAGCATCTGGCGGCGCCGGTCGGGCCCGAAATAATCATTGGTGCGCACGAACGGCCGCGGGTTCTCGATGATCGACACGATGCGCGCGTACAGCGAGCGTGCCGACACCGGCTTGGCCATGAACTCGGTCACCCCGGAGTCGCGCGCCTGCATCACACGCGCCTTCTCGGTGTGGCCGGACAGCATGATCACCGGCACGAACTGGTCGGGACTTTCGCTCGACGTGCGCAGATGCCGGGTGAGCGCGAGCCCGTCCATCGGCTCCATGTTCCAGTCGACGATGAGCAGGTCGATCTGGGTCTGCCCCATCTTCTCGAGCGCATGGGCACCGTCTCGCGCTTCCAGAATCTGGCTCACTCCCAACGATTCAAGGATGGTCCGGACCAAGCTCCGCATGTGCTGGTTGTCGTCGACAACCAGCACCGTCAACCGATCGAGCCGATAGCCCATCATCTTGAGGCGGCCCCCGCCGGCTCGCTCATTCCCGCCTGATCCTCCCCCCGACCTTCGGCGGACTGTATACCGAGGCTAGCCGGCCTGCCTAGGCGAGGATCGATCGCCGCGGGCGGGCTGCGCCCCGTCCCCGCGCCCCATTGTCGCCACAATGAGACTCTAGTCGTGAAACACGCCATAGATGCTTATAACCACTATATTTGGTATAAGCGTTCACATCCTTCTACGAACTCTTCGGACTGGGCGGAATGGCAGGACACAGCCAATTCAAGAACATCATGTATCGCAAGGGCGCTCAGGACGCCAAGCGAGGGAAGCTCTTCACCAAACTGATCCGGGAGCTGACGACCGCCGCCCGGGTGGGGTCGCCGGACCCCCTGGCCAATCCCCGCCTCAAGGCCGCGATCCTGGCCGCCCGCGGTGCCAACATGCCCAAGGACACGCTGGAGCGCGCGATCAAGCGCGGCGCCGGCGGAGGCGACGACACCGCGTATGAAGAGGTGCGCTACGAGGGTTATGGCCCGGGCGGCGTGGCGTTGATCGTCGAGGCGCTGACCGACAACCGCAACCGCACCGCCTCGGAAATCCGCTCCGCCTTCTCCAAGAGCGGCGGCGCCCTCGGTGAAACCAACTCCGTCGCCTTCATGTTCGAGCGGATCGGCGACATCGCCTACCCGGCCAAGACGGCCAGCGCCGATGCCATGTTCGAGGTCGGGCTCGAAGCCGGCGCGGCCAACGTGGAGTCGACTGCGGAGCTTCACGAGATCGTGACCACGGTTGAGGACTTCGCCCAGGTCCGAGACGCGCTGGAGGCGAAGTTCGGGGCGCCCGAGCGCGCCAAGCTTGCTTGGAAGCCGTCGACGACGGTGCCGGTCGACGAAAGCGCCGCCGAGTCGCTGTTCAAGCTGGTCGAAGCGCTTGAGGACAACGACGACGTCCAGACCGTCTGGGGCAACTACGAGGTCGCCGACGCCGTCCTCGAGAAACTCGCAGGGTGAGAGGCCCGCCATGCGGCTCCTCGGCCTCGACCCGGGCCTGCGCCATACCGGCTGGGGCATCGTCGATGCCGAGGGCAACCGGCTACGCCATGTCGCCTCGGGCCGGATCGACTCCGGCGAAGGGACGATCGCCGAGCGCCTGGTGCGACTGCATGACGGGATCACCGAGGTGATCGACCGCTATCATCCGGACGAGGCGGCGGTCGAGGAGACCTACGTCAACAAGAACCCGTCCTCGACCCTCAAGCTGGGCTTGGCGCGCGGCGTGGTGATCCTGGCTCCGGCGAGAGCGGGGCTCACGGTCGCCGAATACTCGCCGAGCCTGGTGAAGAAGTCGGTGGTCGGTGCCGGCCAGGCGGAGAAGGAGCAGGTGGAGCGCATGGTGCGGATGCTGCTCCCGGGCGCCGAGCCGGGCAGCGCCGACGCCGCCGACGCGCTTGCCATCGCCATCTGCCACGCCCATCACGTTTCGACGCGGCGCCTGGTCGCCGCCGCCGTGCGCGCATGATCGCCAAGCTGACCGGACGGCTGGACTCGACCGGCGAGGACTGGGCCATCGTCGACTGCGCCGGCGTCGGCTACCTCGTCCACTGCGCGACGCGAACGCTGGCCCGCCTGCCGGCGGTCGGCGGCCAGGTCAGCCTGGTCGTCGAGACGCTGATGCGCGAGGACAGCCTCCGCCTCATCGGCTTCGCCTCGGCGGCCGAGCGCGACTGGTTCCGGCTGCTGACGCAGGTGCAGGGCGTGGGATCCCGCATCGCGCTCGCCATCCTCTCCGCCCTCGAGGTCGACGAACTGGTGCGTGCCATCGCCGCCCAGGACAAGGCGCTGCTCACCCGCGCCGACGGCGTCGGGCCGAAGCTGGCCCAACGCATCGCGATCGAGCTCAAGGACAAGGCGGCCGGGCTGATGCTGGGGCACGCCGCGAAGGCGACGCCGGCCGCCGCCGGCGCCAAGCTCGATCCGTCGATTGGGGTCGCCGCCGACGCAGTCTCCGCCCTGGTCAATCTGGGCTATGGCCGCGCCGAGGCCTTCGGCGCGGTCGCCACGGCAAGCCAGGTGGTCGGCGCCAAGGCGCGGCTCGAGGATCTGATCCGCGCCGGCCTCAGGGAACTCGGCAAATGACCGGCACGTCGGCCGAACGCGCGCGCCTTGTCTCCGGCGCGCAGGCCGAGGTCGATGCCGTCGAGGCGTCGATCCGCCCGCAGCGTCTCGACGATTTCGTCGGCCAGCGCCAGGCGCGGGGCAATCTCAGCGTCTTCATCCAGGCGGCGAAGGCGAGAGGCGAGGCGCTCGACCATGTGCTGCTGCATGGGCCGCCCGGCCTCGGCAAGACGACGCTGGCCCAGATCGTCTCCCGCGAGCTGGGATCGAGCTTCCGCGCCACCTCCGGCCCCGTCATCGCCAAGGCCGGCGATCTCGCGGCGCTGCTGACCAACCTGCAGCCGCGCGACGTCCTCTTCATCGACGAGATCCATCGCCTCAACCCGGCGGTCGAAGAAACGTTGTATCCGGCGATGGAGGACTTCCAGCTCGACCTGATCATCGGCGAGGGACCGGCGGCGCGCTCGATCCGCATCGACCTGCCGCCCTTCACCCTGATCGGCGCCACCACGCGCTCGGGCCTGCTGACCACGCCGCTGCGCGAGCGCTTCGGCATCCCGCTCCGCCTCAACTTCTACGAGGTCGACGAGCTGGTCTCGATCGTGCGCCGCGCCGCCGGCATCCATGGCATCGAGATGACCGAGGACGGCGCGACCGAGGTGGCGAGGCGCGCCCGGGGAACGCCCCGGATCGCCGGGCGGCTGCTCCGGCGCGTCCGCGATTTCGCCGCCGTCGACGGCCACAAGGTGATCGACGCCAAGGCCGCCGACGCGGCGCTCAACCGCCTCGAGGTCGACCGCAACGGCCTGGACGCCATGGACCGCCGGTATCTCTCCTGCCTCATCGACAACTACGGCGGCGGCCCGGTCGGGGTCGAGACCCTGGCCGCCGCGCTTTCCGAGCAGCGCGACGTCATCGAGGACGTGATCGAGCCCTATCTGATGCAGCAGGGCCTGGTGCAGCGGACGCCGCGCGGGCGGATGCTGGCGGCCCAGGGCTACCGCCATCTCGGGCTGCCGGTGCCGTCCACCGCCGCCCAGTACGACCTCCTCGCCGCGGAGGCCGACGATGCCTGAGGCCGGCCATCGTTTTGCCATACGCGTCTACTACGAAGACACCGACGCGGGCGGGATCGTCTATCACAGCAACTACCTTAAGTTTGCTGAACGAGCCCGAACCGAGTGGTTGCGCGACTTAGGCGTGCAACAACGGCAGTGGCGCGAGGAAACGGGGCTCGGCTTCGCCGTGACCCGATGCGAGATCGATTTCCGCCGCTCCGCCCGGCTCGACGACGTCCTCGACGTCGCGACCCGGGTCCTGGAGGTCGGCGGCGCGTCGCTGGTGGCCGAGCAGGTCATCCGGCGCGAAGCGGACGAGGTTGCAAGGCTCAGGCTCGTGGTCGCCTGCGTAGACGGGCACGGACGGCCGGCGCGACTGCCCAAGAATCTGCGGGCCGCCATGGCGGCGGCAACCGCTCGAGGAGTGAACGACTAGATGGAACCTAAGCTCGTCAACGCCGTCACCCTCGCCGGATCCGTCGGATCCACCGACATGTCGATCATCGGCCTGTTCCTCCAGGCCGAGTATGTCGTGAAGGCGGTGATGATCCTGCTCATCTTCGCCTCGTTCTGGTGCTGGGCGATCATCTTCGACAAGGTCATCAGGCTCCGGCGCCTGCAGGCGCAGGCGAGCGAGTTCGAAGAGCAGTTCTGGTCGGGCGCGCCGCTCGAGGATCTCTACGACCGGCTCGGCAGCCGGCCGGGCGAGCCGATGAGCGCGATCTTCTCGTCCGCCATGCGCGAGTGGCGCCGCTCGGCGGCCAAGGGCCTGGTCGGCTCCGGCCCGATGCGCGCCAGCCTCCGCCAGCGCATCGAGCAGGTGATGCAGATCACCCTTCAGCGCGAAATGAGCCAGGTCGAACGCTACATGACCTTCCTCGCCTCGGTCGGCTCGACCGCGCCGTTCATCGGCCTCTTCGGCACGGTGTGGGGCATCATGAACAGCTTCAAGTCGAT
>CAMBVS010000023.1 GCA_945871425.1 Rhizobium sp. Q54
TCGGCGCCGTCGGCGCCGTCGGCGTAGAGCCGCTTGAGGGCCGTCGCATTGATGTCGCCCGTACCGCCGCCGCCACGGCCGCCGGCCGTGACCCAGACGCCGTGGTCGCCGTCCTTGGCGACCGCGATGCCCGCGCGCGTTGCCTCGGCTTCCCAGAGGCGGCCGATGGCGCCGCCGGCGGCGTAGAAGGCCGGGAGGTCGGAGGGTTGGCGCAACAGGCCGAGCAACGTCGCCTCCGGGCAGAGCCGCTTCACGATCGGAACGAGACCGATGGCGCGCACGCCGGCAAAGACGTCCGCCCCCATGCCAAACTCATTCACGACTGCGAAGCCGAGCGCGAACTCGGCCTCGGTCGTCAGCTTCAGATCCAGCATGACCCGGATACGCCCGCGCACGGTCTCGAGCGCGGTCGCCAATCGCTCTATTCCCAGGCGCTCCAGCTCCGCCGCGTCGACATCGGCGATGGCCTCCGGACGGCCATGCAGGCGCTTCAGGTCAGGATCGTGGCTGCACATGGGAACGCCGTCGCGCGAGAGGTGCATGTCGGTCTCGATGGCGTCGGCACCGGCCGCGATCGCCGCCTCGAAGGCCTTCAGCGAGTTCTCGGGATGACGCGCCGAGAAGCCGCGATGGGCGATGACGAGCGCGGTCATGCTCAGACGAACGCGCGGCGCACGCCGCCGCTGAAACTCTGCCCGCCCATCAGATCCCCCTCGCCCACCCAGCTATCTCCTTAGAGTAGACCAAGAATGCTTCGAAGATCGTCATAAGTCGGACGTGAATTCCACGGATTATCACTGTGTACGGGCCATTTCGACAGCGGAATGCTTCACAGGGATCGCATCTACGGCTACTGTTTCCCATCGGAAAAGCACCGGAGGACCTCGTGCCGCGCCTGCGCTCCCTGCTCCTTGCCCTGCCGCTTACGGCCGCGCTCGCCCTGCCTGCCGCCGCCCAAAGCGTGATCAAGATGGTGCCGCAGGCCGATCTCAAGAACCTCGACCCGGTGTGGACGACGGCGACCGAGACCTCCTCGCACGGCTACATGATCTACGACGTGCTGTTCGCCCTCGACAAAGGGCTGGTGCCGAAGCCGCAGATGGTCGAGTCGTGGTCGAAGAGCGCCGACGGCATGACCTGGAAGTTCAAGCTGCGCTCCGGCCTCGTCTTCCACGACGGCTCGCCGGTCGAGGCCAAGGACGCGGTCCAGTCGCTGAAGCGCTGGGCGGTCCGCATGGTCAGCGGCATGACCCTGATGCAGCACGTCGCCGAGGTCGCCGTCACCGGCCCGCTCGACTTCGAGATCAAATTGAAGAGCACCTTCGCGCCGGTGCTGGAGCAGCTCTCCAACCCGGCGGTGCCGCTCTTCGTCATGCGCGAGGCGGAGGCGAAGACCGACCCCTTCAAGCAGATCGAGACATATGTGGGATCCGGCCCCTTTACCTGCGACAAGGCGGACTGGGTTCCGGGAAGCAAGGTCGTCTACAAGAAGAGCGCCAGCTATAAGCCGCGCGCCGAACCCGCCGACGGTCTCGCCGGCGGCAAGATCGCCAAGGTCGACCGGGTCGAGTGGATCTGGATCCCCGATTCCAGCATTGCCGCCCAGGCGCTGATCGCGGGCGAGGTCGATGCGATCGCGGTGCCGGCCAACGACCTGCTGCCGAAGCTGAAGGCGGCGAGGAACGTCACGGTGAAGACGCTGGATCACTTGGGCGCCCACGCGATCGTGCGGGTCAATCACCTGATCCCGCCCTTCAACAATCCGAAGGTCCGGGAAGCGATGCTGTGGAGCATCGACCAGAAGGACTACCTGGCGGCGATGGTCGGCAACCCCGACATCGTGCGGCAGTGCTGGGCGATCTTCGTCTGCGGGACGCCGCTCGAGTCGACCGCGGGCTTAGGCGCCTGGTCGAAAGGCCCCGACATCGCCAAGGGCAAGGCGCTCCTGGCCGAGGCGGGCTACAAGGGCGAGCGGGTCGTGCTGATGGACCCGGCCGACCAGCCGCTGATCCACGCCGCCACCCTGGTGACGGCGCAGAACCTGAAGGCGATCGGCATGAACGTCGAGCTTCAGGGCACCGACTGGAGCACGCTGTCCTCGCGCCGCCCGATCAAGGACCATCCCGACCAGAACCGCGGCGGCTGGCACATCTTCCACACCACCGGACCCGGCATCGCCCAGGCCAATCCGCTCGGCAACTCGGTGGTGCCCACCCCCTGCGACGGCAAGAACTACGCCGGCTGGCCCTGCGACGATGCGCTGGAGAAGGCCCGCCTCGAATTCATCTCCGCCGACACGCCGGAGAAGCAGAAGGCTGTCGTCGACAAGGTGCAGGGCCATTTCTACCGGGTGCTGCCCTACATCATCCTGGGGCAGTTCATGGCGCCGGTCGCCTACAGCAGCAATCTTTCCGGCGTGCTGGAAGCGCCACGCCTGGTGCTCTGGAACGTCGAGAAGAAATCGTGACAGCGACGAAGCCGAGGCGGAGCGTCGTCTACCGCCTCGGCGACGATCCCCGCTCCTACGCCACCGCCCGCGACCTTGAGGTCGACGTGCTGCTGTTCGACCTTGAGGATTCGGTCTCCCCCGCCGACAAGTCCGCCGCCCGCACCCGGCTCGGCGAGGCCCTCGCTGCCGGTAACTTTAACGGTCAAGAGCGTCTGATCCGCATCAACGGTTTGGATACCCCGTGGGGGGCGGAGGATATTGCGTTTGCCGCGAAAGCCCCCATCGACGGGATCATGCTGACCAAGGTCGAGTGCGGCCGGCAGATGCGGGAGGCGGACGACGCGGTGGGGAGCATGGGGGTTCCCGCCGGCTTTCGCCTCTGGGCGATGATCGAGACGCCGAAGGGCATCCTGAAGACCGAGGAGATCGCCGCATCGACCCCGCGGATGGAGGGCCTCGCCATCGGTCTCGGCGACCTCTCCCGGGGTTTAGGCGGGTTCCGCCACGCCGCGCCGTTCCGGTTCCCGGTGCTGGCCGCCCTCTCCCACATCGTCCTGGTCGCCCGGGCCTATGGGCTTGCCGCCATCGACAGCTCGTTCCGGGACGCCCGCGATCCGGAAGCCTTCCGCGCCGCCTGCCTGGAAAGCCGCGAGCTGGGCTATGACGGCAAGGCGCTGTCGAACCCGGCGCAGGCCCGGATCGCCGACGCCGCCTTCGGGCCCGCCCCGGCCGAGATCGACTGGTCGAGGCGGGTGATCGCGGCAGCGGCCGCCGCCGCTCCCGGCATCCAGGCGGTGGTCGACGGCCAGCTCATCGAGCCCGGATACCTCGACGTCGCCAGGCGCGTCGCCGAGGCGGCCAAATGGCCGAGGCTGGCCTCGAGATGAGCCTAGCGCAGCGCCGAGCGGACCGAGTCTTCGACCACCTCGAGGGTGCGGTCGATCACCGCGTCGTCATGCGCGCCCGACATGAACCAGGCGCCGCGATCGAGCACGCGCACGCCGCGCTCGACCATGGCGCGGGTCAGCTTGAGGAAGCGCGCCTTGTCGGTCTTCAGGCTGTCGCGGTAGTCGGTGATCGGCTCGGACGTGCCCAGCGCCACGTGGAAGATGCCGGGGAAGCCCTGGATGCGGTTCGGCACCTGGTGGTCACGGAGGATGGTGCCGATGCCCTCCATCAGCCGCTTCCCGTTCTTCTCGATGGTCCGGTAGACGTCGCCCTTGGCCAGCTCCTTGAGCGTGGCGACGGTCGCCGCCATGGTCACCGGGTGGCCGTTGTAGGTGCCGCCATGGACGACCTTGCCGGGAACCAGCAGGTCCATCAGGTCGGCGCGGCCGGCCAGGGCCGCGACCGGGAAGCCGTTGGCGATCGCCTTGCCGAATGTTGCGAGGTCGGGGGTCACGCCGAACACCTTCTGCGCCCCGCCGGCCGAGACGCGGAAGCCGGTGATGACCTCGTCGAAGATCAGGATGGTGCCGGTGTCGGTGCAGGCCTTCCGCACGCCTTCGAGGTAGCCGGCCTTGGGCTGGATGGCGCTGGTGTTGCACATCGCCGGCTCCATGATCAGGGCGGCGACGTCGCGCTTGGCCAGCCGCTTCTGCACGGCCTCCAGGTTGTTCCAGGGCAGCACCGCCATGTTCTGGTAGGCGGCCGGGTCCTGGCCCGGGCTCAGCGGCACGATGTTGGGCGCGTCGGCCGGGCCGGCGGCCTCCAGCGACGGCGAGTTGCTGATCAGCACGTTGTCGAGCCAGCCGTGGTAGTGGCCCTCGAACTTGGCGACGATGTTGCGGCCGGTGGCGGCACGCGCGAGCCGGAAGCCCGCCTGCACCACCTCGGTGCCGGATCCTGCGAAGCGCACGCGCTCGGCGCAGGGCACCAGCTTCTTCACCCAGTCGGCCGCCTCGAACTCGGCCTCGACCTGGCTCGCGAACAGGATGCCCTTGTCGAGCTGGCGCTTGGCCGCCTCGATCACCGTCGGCGGGTTGTGGCCGAGGATGATCGGCCCCATGCCGAGGTAGTAGTCGACGTGCCGGTTGCCGTCGACGTCTATGAGATAGGCCCCCTCGCCGCGGTCGATCACCAGCGGCACCGGGGCGACGCCGGCGCGGAAGTTGGAGTTGACGCCGCCGGCGAGCTGTTTCTCGCCTTTCGCCATGGCCGCCTTGGATTTCTCGAACGAATTGAGAGCCACGGCTGTCTCCTTAGCTTTTCAGGGGTTGGCGGCGACTGTCCGTGAGCTTGCGTTTCATGTCAAGGATCTGCTATTTCGCTTTGCGAAACCCTAGGAGGGGATATGCGTGACGATTATCTGGTGAAACCTGTGCTCAAGGCGATGCAGGTTCTCGACTGCATCTGCTCGTCTGACCAGGCGCTGTCCCTGCAGCACGTGTCGGTCGAAGTGGCCCTGCCGAAGACGACGGTTTTCCGCTATCTGCGGACCCTCGTCCAGTCCGGCCTCTTGAGCTACGACCCCGAGCGCGACGTCTACGGCGTCGGCCTCAAGATCATCACCTGGGGCCGCTCCAACGCGCGGCTTCGGAACCTCCGCGACGTCTGCATCCCGCATATGCGGGCCTTGCGCGAGCGTTTCGGCGAGACGGTGAACCTGGGCGTCCTCGACGGCGCCGAGATCGTCTACATCGAGATCGCCGAGAGCCAGCACGCGCTCCGCATGCAGGCCAAGATCGGCGGCCGCGATCCCGCCTACACCACCGCCATCGGCAAGGCCGTGCTCTCGCAGATGCCTGAGGACGAGCGGCTCCGCCACATCCCGCCGAAGCTCCGCGCGCGGACCGGCCGCACGCTGCGCTCGCTGGCCCAGCTCGCGCTCGAGCTCGACCGCGCCCGCACCCAGGGCTTCGCCGAGGACAATGGCGAGAACGAGGAAGGCTCGATCTGCGTCGGCGTGCCGATCGTCGATCCGGCCGGCGCGCCGATCGCGGGCATGTCGATCTCGGCCCCGGCGGCCCGGCTCGACGCCGCCCGGAAGGCGCAGTTCGCCTCGATGCTGCGCCGGGTCGCCGGCGAGATCAGCGCAGGCCTCGATGCGCCCCGGCCGAAAATGATGACGCCGATCAGGCGGCAGGCGTGAACGGATAGGGGATGAGATCACGCGTCGGGTAGGTGTTGGGTAGCGCCGCATAGGGCTGCTGTTAGCCGAGGCTGTTGAGAAACTATTCTCGGCCTGTCTCGGCGCAAGCTTGATTCACACACGAGCATCGGCACGCAATGGCGAGACGCCGAAACGCGTTAGCGGTTCTGAGTATTGCGTCAGGCGGCGCGGGAGCAGAGTTTTTCAACAGCCTCAGCCACAAGCGGACATATGCGGCCTCTCGACCCGGAGCGAGGGTCTTACCCGTAGCAGACCAACTAACAATTCGCTCCATCGGCTCGTAGAGTGAGCACTCCGAATGGAAGCAGCCAACTTGGAGCGGCGCGATTGGCTGAGCTTCCAACTAGCTTCCTGATCGCGTGCTCGTCTGATGCGCCAGCGAAGTCTACAGCTTGTATCGGCTCCCGCCATAGGAGGTTCTTCCATGGATCCGGCATGGCCGCAGACCTGCGATTTCGCGTGTTCCTTCGGTGCATCCGTTAGAAGCGAAACCGTTCGGAGCGTCGCAGTCGCAATATTCTCGAGCACTGGTCTTGTTCTCGTTTACTTTCGAACACGCGCCATTCTTCGGCACCTCCGGCCCTGCCGGGCGTCGTTCGTGGGGCACAGCTGATGCTGCCTGCCGAACAGTGGTCGCAGCGGCACGTCGACGCCAGTCTCGAGATCGGCGCGCCGGCGGCGCCTTGGGGAGCGGACTTTGCCGCCGTCCTCAGGCCGCACGATGCATGCCGCGCAGATGCGGGCAGCGGACGCAACACGAAGGTGCCGGAGCCATGAGCTCCCGACGCTCGACGTGATCCCTCACATTCCCATGCGAGGTCGTTCCGTCGATCCTCTCACACATCGAAGCCCTGGGCTCGTCGCCGTTCTCGTCACGCTGCTTTTCCTGGCGTTCGGCGGCTGCGCCCAGCCGCTGCTTCCTCTTCCGGCTGAGACGGAGCCCGGCACCGAGACGGTCTATTTGATCACCGGCGGCTGGCACACGGAGATCGGCCTCAGCGTCGATGCGATCAGCGGCCCGCTGGCGGCATTCGGAAAGGCGGACCCTGGCGCCAAATACCTCGTCTTCGGCTGGGGCCAGCGCGACTACTACATGGCCTCCGATCCGGGCCTAGGCGATCTTCTGCGCGCGGCCTCGCCTGGTCCGGCCGTAATGCTGATCATCCCTCTCCGCCACAATCCGCTCGAAGCGTTCGGAAGAACCAACGCGATGGCCATCCCGGTGTCGCCCGAAGGATTGGCATCGCTCTCCGCTTACCTCTGGAGAGAGATCCAGAAGGACGCGGGGGGCGTGCCTCAACCGATCACCGCCGGCCCCCATCCGGACAGTCGCTTCTACGCCTCCACCAGCGTCTACGACCTCACGCGCAACTGCAACAGGTGGACCGCCGAGGCGCTGCGCATCGCGGGCGTGCCGATCCGGACCGAGGGGATCATCTTTGCGAGCGACGTCGTGGAGCAGGTGCTTCGGCTGCGGACCGGCAGCGGGAAGTAGGTGGCCGACCATCGTGTCTGGACTGCCGACCGGACGCCGCGGGCACCCGTCGACCTGGAGCCTCGGCCTGGCTAGTTTCGGCAGTCCCGATATCCGCTGAGGATCTGTCCGCAACGCCTCAAAACTCCCCTCGCTGCCGCCGCGTCCCGATCGGCCGGGCATAGCCAGGAACGGACGTTACGCGCACGCCTCCGCAATTCGGGGAATCCCAGGTTAGTGATCCGCTTTGCGCCGCCGGCGTATCCTCGGTTTGTCGCGCAGGCGGTCGAGGCCGTCGAGCAGCAGATCGAGGCCGAACGCGAGCTCGTTGATGCCGGAGTGCCGGCCCGCGATCACCTCCTCGGCAAGCGCGCGCATGTGCGGGTGCGTTTCCGCCGGGATCATCGGCAGGAACTGCCGCGCGGCCCCGGCATACTCGGCCGTGCCGATCGGGAAGTTCGCCTTCAGCAGCGTGAAACCGTAGATCTGGCTGTCGAGCGCGCTCATGGCGTGATCAGCCATCGCATACGAGAACCCCGCATGCTTGAGGCAGGCGATGGTCGCATCCATGTAGAGCAGCATCGCCGGGCCGACGTTGATGCGCGAGACGATCAGCATCGAAGCCCAAGGGTGGCGCAGCAGCATCTCGTGTGCCGAGATCGCCCTGCGCCGCATCGTTGCCTTCCAATCCTCCCCGATTGTGGGCACCTCGATCTCGGCGACGGCGAGGTCGACCATGCCGTCGAGCAGGTCCTCCTTGTGCGCGACGTGATTGTAGAGCGACATCGCCTCGACGCGTAGCACCTCGGCCAGCTGGCGCATCGACAGCGCCTCGATGCCGCGCTCGTCGGCGAACGCGACTGCTGCCTTCAGGACCGCCCCCCGCGTCAGGGGAGGCCGCTCCCTCCCGCGTGAGCCGCGCGCCGTTTCGTGTCTACCTGCCATCGTCTCTGCCTTGACATACTTACAATGTAAGTCTATGCGGTCCGCTCAAGCTTACACCGTAAGCATGCAATGGACTAGGAGAGCCATCGATGCAACGCCCTGAACCGCACGCCGTGTCCGGCCGCGCCGTCCCGATCGAGCGCGGCCGCGCGAGCACCATTCGTGCCGTCGTGTGTGATCGCTATGGCGGGCCCGAGGTGGCGCGGCTCGCTGACGTGCCACGGCCCGTAATCGGCGCTGACCAGGTGCTGATCGATGTCCGTGCCTCCTCGATCTGCCGCGGCGACATCCATCTCCTGAACGGCAAGCCCTATCTCATCCGGATCGCCGGCCATGGCATACTCCGGCCTAAGCACCCCGTCCCCGGCCAGAACGTGTCGGGTGTCGTGATCGAGGTCGCGTCCAGGGTCACGGGGCTCGCCCCCGGTGACGAGGTGTTCGGCGAGATCCCCCACGGCGCGTTCGCCGAGCTGGTGGCCGCTTCGGCCGCGCGTCTCGCGTTGAAGCCCGCGAGCTTCGGTCATGAGGATGCGGCGGCCTTGCCGGTCTCTGGTATCACAGCCCTACAAAGCCTGCGCGACGCTGGCAAGCTTCGCGCCGGCCAGAGCGTGCTGATCAACGGTGCCTCGGGCGGCGTCGGTACGCTCGCCGTCCAGATTGCCAAGGCGTTGGGCGCCGATGTCACCGCGGTGTGCGGCACGCGGCACTTGGAGGCCGTCCGTGGTCTCGGCGCGGATCGTGTCATCGACTACACGCGTGAAGATTTCGCATCCGCGACCCTCCAGCACGACGTGATGCTCGATCTCGCCGGCAACCGGTCGCTTGCCGACTGCCGGCGCGCTGTGAAGCCCGGCGGAGTGCTCGTCGCCTGCGGCCAGCTCGCAGGCGGGACGTGGCTCGGGCCGGTGCCCCGCCTCATCAAGGTTGCGATCGCAGGACGGCTGTCGCGCTGCACGATGAGCCCGTTTCTCGCCAGGCCCAACAGTGCCGACCTCCAGCTGCTCGCGCGGATGGCCGATGCAGGACAGCTGCAGCCCGTCGTGGACAAGCGCTTCGCGCTCGCGGAGATCGCGCAAGCCCTCGCGCACGTGGCGGCTGGTCCGGTGCAGGGAACGACAGTGCTCGCGGTGGCCGGAGCGTGACCACGCATGTGGAGCCCGATGCACACGCCAATTCTCCCGATGCCGATAGCGGAGCATTCCGCTTGAAACAGCTCGCTTCTTGTCGACGACGAGCCGTGCCGCATGAGCAGAATGAGCCGTAGGTTTGACCACATACGTGCACTGGCCCTCGACTACTTCGCCCGTGGAGGCTGGGAATTGGCCGATGTCGACAGGGACACCGAGGGGTGGGCGTGTGAACACTGGACCATCGTTTCTATTCGACAGCTTCCGGGCTTGAAGATAGTCCCGACCTTTCTCGTTGACCCGATGTTCGAGGGCTCCAACAAGGCATCGGCCGTCTGGGCCGTTTGGACAACTGAATGTTCGCCCTTATTCGAAGCGGACACCGAAAGCGTTTCTATGCACGACTAAATCAACAAAATCGGGCGCTTCGTGGACATCGCGAGAGCGGCCGGAAGTGTCGTAGAAGTAGCCAGAAGCGGTCGCGGGTTCGCAAACCCGTCTACTCTGGCTGGGAAAGCAAACGATTGCGAATGAACCCCAAGGTGTGGGCGAGAATTTCTCGGGTTCGTGGCCCTTCATCGAGCACATCGAAACCATGGTGTCCTGTGGGGTGGTTCAACAAGTCCAATGACAGATTGGCCGTGGTAGCCGCGCTCACAAACCGATCCAGCCCGCCTTGGAGCCAGGAATTCTGTTCGAGGCCTGCCCTCGCTACCAGCATCGGAGGTAGAGGGTGGTTGATCTGAGTCAACGTATGGAGGGCCGAGAACTCCTGCCTGTCGGCATCGAGCACCGCGTAGTAGGCCACTATCGCACGGAGCCCTGAGGGCGGATCGCGCAGCATTGACGCTACAAAGCGACCGCCTCCTGAGAAGACCCATGCGCCTAGAGAATACGGGTCAAAGCCCAGCATCCCGGCGTTTGACGCGATGAATTCAAAGACAGCTCGAATGTCGGTCACAGCGTCGGCAAGGCGGTCTGAACCGAAGTAGCGATGGTTGACCACGACCGCCGCACATCCGGACGCCGCAATCAATCGCCCGATCGACTGAAACGCCGCCCAATCCTTCGGAGAGGTGGCGAGGTTGGAAGGAATAGGACCGCCATGGATCACGACCACCACCGGCACGGGCCCGCCCGGAGCCGGTCGGTAGATATCCAGAGCCAACTCACCATCTGCAGTTCTCCGATAGAGCACGTTGCGATCGACCGTAACGCTCTCCATGCCAGAAACCTGAAAGCGCACGGATGTGCGCGCGTACGGTTCTACCCATGCCGGATCTTCGCGAACGGCCGCGTTCTCGACCTTGACTCGCCTCAGAGAAGCGGAAGATGACGTTTGGGGACCGGTCTCGGGGGACATGGTTTGGCCGGCAACCCAAAGCCATTTCCCCTGGGCCCGCCGAAATACGCAAAGTGACTGATAGGTGCGCGCGGTCGTCCCTCCTGCGTGGACGAACTCGTCGTGGAGAGTCATGGTCGCGACCGCGAAGGTGT
Organism: Rhizobium sp. Q54; assembly: GCA_945871425.1. Taxonomy (GTDB): domain Bacteria; phylum Pseudomonadota; class Alphaproteobacteria; order SHVZ01; family SHVZ01; genus SHVZ01. The sequence continues at coordinate 10,605 of CAMBVS010000023.1, forward strand.
CGAAATCTACGACTTCGAGGTTCTCGACAGTCTGGCTGCCGAAGCGCCAGTCGGTCGCCGTGCATATTCGCGCGATGTACGCATCTTTTTCGACTCTCGTGCCACGCGAGGTCACGTAGACGAAAGACGGATCGGTAATCTCGGAGAGCATCGCCGAAGACTTGTCGACCAATGCCTTCGCCTTGGCGCGCAGCACGGCCTGAATCTTGTCAGATAGGGTCATGATCGCTCCGAGATACAGGCTCGACCTCTGGCCTCGGAAGAGACTAGCTCAGGGTCTGTCCGAAGTCCGCTCCGGGCCGGGCATAGCCGAGGTTGTTGAAAAACTATTCTGGGCCTGTCTCGGCGCAAGCTTGATTCATGAACGAGCATCGGCACGCAATGGCGAGACGCCGAAGCGCGTTAGCGGATTCGAATAGTGCGTCAGGCAGCGCGGGAGCAGAGTTTTTTAACAGCCTCATCATGAGCGGCCGTTCGAGAGGCCGCTGGCTTCAGTCACGCCGCACGGAGTGCCGCGCGAACCGCGTCGACCGGGGCCGAGCTGCCGCTGACCTGGCCGGCGGCCGCCCTTGCCGCGCTGCCGCCGGCGATCGCCTGGGCCGTCTTCGGCGATCCCCTCATGCTGCAAATCGGCATCGAACTTTGACCCGTCGGATCGTTACACAGTGCGCCAAGAATGCAGGGGACATGCACTCCTGGGCGGGGTTCGCGTTGGCGCCGATCGAGCCCCCCGCCGATTGGCGATTACTTCCTACCGATCAGTGCCTGCCGCTGATCGATAACGGGGTCCCGTTGGGGTGTCGATTGACGCCGTACTCCTCGGCAGCCTGTTGAGGACTCAGGTAACCACGCTTCAGATCGCCTGCGATCGCCTCTTCGGCGCGTTTGCCGGGATCCCCGTAGCCGCCGCCGCCAGGAGTCCGCACCTGAATGAAGTCGCCCTCGCGCAGCACGTAGCCCTCCCCTTTCGAGACATGGAGGGGTCGGATCTCGGATCCCGACTGATGGACGACAAGCTCGTTGCGGCCGCCCGGCCCACCGCCAAGGATGCCCGGCGGCCCGACAACGCCGTGATCCATCAGGAATGACGCCTTGGCCTCGCCCCGCAGCAGGCGAACGCGGTAATTGGTTCCGAAGCCACCTCGACTTTGTCCTGGTCCGGCGCTGCCTTCGCGGAGGGCGTACTCTTCATACAGGATCGGGTAGTGTTGCTCGAGAATCTCGATCGGCTGCGTCTTCGAGATCCCGATCGAAGAGCACCCGTTGGTGAGGCCGTCAGCTGCCCACCAGCCGCCGTAACCGCCCCCGCTGAACATATACATGATGTAGTGGCGGCGCTGCTCCGGATCCCAGCCGCCGAGGCTGAAATTGCCGCTCGTCCCTGCCGGCGCCGCGAACATCCGATCCGGTATGGCTTGGCCCATCGCCAGGAAGACGGCCTCGATCACGCGCTGGGAGACCTCCGAAGCGGCACCGGCGCAGGGGCGCGGATAGACTGCGTCCAGGAAGGTTTCGCGCGGCGTCTCGACGTGCAGAGGAGCGAAGCACCCGGAATTGATGGGGACATCGGGAAAGATGTGCTTTATCGCGACATAGACCGAGGAGCGGGTCAGCGCCGCCGGACAGTTCATCGGACCCTGACACGGCGGACTTGACCGGCTGAAGTCGAAGTCGATCTCGGACCCGCGGACGGTCATCTTGAGCCGGATGGCAAGCTTTTCGGGAACGACACCGTCGCTGTCGCAGTAGCTGACCGATTCATACACACCGTCGGGCACGCTCTCGATATGCGATCCCATCTGCTGTCGCGAGCGAGCCTTGAGTTCGACGATGCACTGGTCGACGACATCGGCGCCATACCGGTCGAGCAGTTCGGTGAGTCTCTGCGCTCCTACCTTCAGCGCGCCGACCTGCGCTTTGATGTCGCCGATCCGCTCTTCGGGTACGCGGATGTTGTGCAAGACGATCTGCAGGATCTCATCGTCCATCACGCCGGCGCGAAAGAGCTTTACGGGCGGAATGCGGAGGCCTTCCTGATGGATCTCGGTCGCCGTGCTGGTGAAGCCGCCGGGCACGATGCCGCCGGTATCGGGCCAATGGCCGGTGTTCGAGAGCCAGCACCACAGGCTGCCCTTATAGTAGAAGGGCGTCACCATCTTCACGTCCATCAAGTGCGTGCCGCCGAGATAGGGATCGTTGAGCAGCACGATGTCGCCCGGACCGAGATCTTTCCGGCGCTCGATGACGCATTGCGTGGAGAACTGCATGACGCCGACGAAGCTCGGAAGGCCCATCTCGCCATGAGCGATCACTTCACCCGTGTCGCGGTGGTAGATCCCGTTCGACCGATCGAGTCCTTCCGAAATGACAGGAGAGAAGGATGTCTTCTCATGCACGAGGTCCATTTCGGTCGCAACTTGGCGCAGCCCGTTGTGAACGACTGCCAGCAGAACCGGATCGAGGGGCATCATGTCCTCTTTCAAACGGTAATGATGAGATTGCCGAGGCGGTCTACTTCGAGCCGCGCACCTGGATCCACGACCGTCGTCGCGTCCATCTGCTCGACAATGACCGGACCGTCCAGAGTGCTGCCAACGGCGAGGCTCTCGCGGCGCCAGATAGGCGTTTCGTAGAGACGGTCGGAAAAGTGGACGGAGCGAACGCCGCGAGGACCGGCCGGTGCGCCGATCGCCGGCGCCGGCGCGAAAAGCTCCATGGAGATCTTCGGTCTCGTTCCGACGACGCAGGTCCGAAGGTTCACCAGTATCACGCGCATCTCCGCCAGTTCGATGTTGAATCGAGCCCGGTAGCGATCGGCGAAGTCGCGCATCACGGCGGCTGGATTGAAGCTCGGGGAGGTTACGGGCATGCGAAAGACGTGGCTCTGGCCTCGGAAGAGCAGGTCCGCTTCGTGGACGACGACGACTCCTTCGACCGGCACGCGTTCCTGCTCGATGATCGCGCGCCCGCGAGCCGCCTGTTCGGCCAGAATTGCGTCGAAAGCCGAGCCGTCGGACTCGGCCAAAGGCAAGTTGATGGTCTGCACGAAGTCGTGTCGAAGATCGGCAAGAATGCAGCCCAGCGCCGATGTGGCGCCGGGGAAGCGCGGTACGAGAACGCGGGGCACCCCGAGCTCTTTGGCCAACGCCGTCGCATGGAGCGGGCCGGCGCCGCCGAAGGCGAAAAGAGCGAAGTCGCGAGGATCGTATCCGCGTTCGATCGACACCAGACGAATGGCGCTGGCGAGATGATTGGTGGCGACTGAAATGATCGCCGTCGAGGCTTGTATCGCGTTCAATCCCAGAGGCCGACCGATGTGCTCGAGGATCGCTTCGCGTACCGCGTCGACCGGGACCGTTCGTTCGATGCCGGGCATGCTGGCAGGGTCAAGTCGTCCCAGCAGGAGATTGGCATCCGTTACCGTCGGCAAGGCGCCGCCGCGGCCATAGCAGATCGGCCCGGGCCGCGAGCCGGCGCTTTCCGGCCCTACTTGAAGAAGACCGGCGCGACTTATCCGGGCAATCGAGCCGCCGCCTGCGCCGATGGTGTGGACGTCGATCATCGGAACCCGCACCGGCACCGCGTAGGCGATGTCCTTCTCGGCCGACAGTGCCGGAACCCCATCGCGTATGAGCGTCACATCGAAGCTGGTCCCGCCCATGTCGCAGGCGATGACGTTGCTGATGCCGGCTTCGACACCGACGCGCGCTGCGGCCAGTACGCCCGCCGCCGGCCCGGACATGACTGTCTGCACCGCATGCTCGGCAGCGGCACGCATCGTCATGGTTCCGGCGTTGCCCTGCATGACCAGCGGTTCCGGCTTGAACCCGGCATCGCCGAGCTTTCCGGCCAGCCTTCCGAGGTATCGCGCCATGATGGGCTGTATCGACGCGTTGACCGCGGCGGTGGAACCGCGCTCGAATTCCCGGGCCTCCCGAAGGATCTCGTGACCGACGGTCACGTAAGGGTTCGGCCATATCTTGCGCGCGATCTCCGCGGCGCGGAGCTCCTGGCGCGGATTGATGTAGGAATGCATGAAGTGGATGACGAGCGCTTCGGCGCCGCGCTCGATCAGTGCGCGGACGGCGCTTTCGAACGCGACTTCGTCCAGCGGCACGAGGATGCGCCCGGCAGCATCGACGCGTTCGGGAACCTCGACCCGAAACTCGCGGGATATCAGCGGGTCGAAGGTGCCGGTCATTCCGTACGGGTTCGGCCGCGTCCGCCGCCCAAGCTCGAGCGTGTCGCGGAAGCCCGCCGTGGTGACCAGGCCGCAGACGGCTCCCTTCCGCTCGAGCACGGCATTGGTTCCGACCGTCGTGCCATGGACGAAAGCGGTCAGCTTCGGCAGGTCGGCCGCAGCCTGCCGGAGGCCGCCCATCACCCCCTCCGACTGATCCCCTGGAGTGGAAGGAACCTTGGCCACGTGAAAGGCGCCGCTTACCGGATCAACGAGCACAACGTCGGTGAAAGTCCCGCCGACATCGACGCCGGCCTGCCATCTACTCATACTTAGTACCTGCTCCCTGAAATCGGCTGTCTGTCGGGGCGCCTGGGGCTACCGGGGACCGCGACGGCTCGACTTCGGCCGTCGCGGCGAACCCACCGGCCCAGCCCCGGTGGCGACCGGGGCTTGGGTCAACAATGACGGAGGCTCCTAGAGAGGCCGTGTCCGCAACGGCGGGCTATCGCGGAGAGACACCCGGCCTCACTTCTTGGTCGCGTTCCACCAGACGACCTTGAAGCCTTCCAGAATGCCGTCGACCGAATTTCGCCACGCCGCCTTCTGAACGAAGGCGCCGAGCGGCACGTAGGGGACGGTTTCGTAGAAGCGCTTCTGGAACTCCGCCGCGTGCTGCTTGCGTTCGCTCGCATCCGAGAGCGACGCGAACTTGACGCGCATCGCCTCGAGCTGTGCGTCGCACGGCCATCCGAACCAGTTCTTTCCGTCGCAAGGAGTCGGAAGGATGCTGGCGGTGAGCGGATCGGTGCGATCCTGGGTCGGCCCCTGCGTCGGGAAGACGTGCCATCCGGCGCGATTGACTTTCGGATCGTCCTTGAGCGTGCGGCGCGAGACGAGCGTGCCGAAGTCCATGCTCTGCAGATCGACATTGACGCCGATCTGCTTCAGCTGCTGGGCAGTCAGGGTGATCGCCGCCGACAGCGACTGGTTCTCCACCGGATTCAACAGCACGATGGGCTCGCCGCCGTAGCCGGACTCCTTCAGAAGCTGTTTGGCTTTTTCGATGTTTCCCGGGCCAGGCTGGCGGAAACCCTCCGTCCCGGCCTCCGTCTCGAGCGGGTAGCCGCAGGAGAATACCGCCCAGCACGGCCTCTCAAGGCTCGGGTTGCCGACGATGGCGGCCAGGGTGTCCCGTTGATTCGCGGCGTAGAGGATCGCCTGGCGGAATTTCTGATTGTTCGTCGGCGCAACGAGGTGATTCAGCCGCAGCAGGGGATTGAATCCACCCCGGTTGATGACACGGGTGACGACATCGCGTTCCTTCTCCAGGACAGGCAGGAGATGGGACGGCACGTACTCGTAGAAGTCGACCTCGCTGCGGATCAGCGCCTGTACCGCGATCGAGGTATCGGAGATGTAGGTCACATCGACGCCGCCGACCCGGACCACCTTTCCACCCGCGTAACCGTCCGCCTTCTCCGATCGAGGCACGTAGTCGGAGTTCCTGGAGTAGGACCAGCGGCTTCCCGGAACCCACTTCTCCCGTTCGAACTTGAACGGTCCGGAGCCGATCGAGGTCGTCACCTGCGTGCCTGGGTCGGTGAGGGCATCCTTCTCGCGCATGACATAGGTATCAGTGGTCGAGCCGAGCATCCCGACCACCGGAGCGAATTTTTCCTTGAGGCGGATTGCGAATGTGCGTCCGTCGATCTCGACGATCTCCGCCGTGACGGCGAGGAGGACCTGGCCGGCGCCGACTCGCGCGCCCCAGCGCTTGATCGATTGTATGGCGTCCTTCGAGGTGACCGGCGTCCCGTCATGGAACTTGAGGCCGGGTCTCAGCACGAACGTCCATGTCAGCCCGTCCGCGCTTGTATCCCAGCGATCGACCATCTGCGGCTGCGGGACGCCGTTGAGGTCCTGCGAGAACAAGTTGTCATAGACGAGTCGGGCGAAGCCCAGGGTCGGGAATGCGCTGGTCCATACGGGATCGAGCGAAGCCAGATCGGCTTCGACGGCTTGCTTGATGACGGTCTGAGCTTGCGCGCTCGTCGCGACTGCCAGGGCGGAACTCGCAAGCAAGAATGATCCAAATGCGGCACGGGAAAGATAGCGAAGCACTTTCTCCTCCTCTGACGGCCTGTTGGACGACATCCCTCCGAGATCGGGTGCTTTGTGCGAAATAGGCGGCGGCGGAGCCGAACGCGGGGAAAGCCCGGTCGCTTTCAGTAAAAAACTTTCGTATTGGAAACGCTACAGAGCGCGCCCGGATAAAGCAAGCCTCGCTGTCGCCGAGAGCGGCCCCGTGCAGCGACGACCTGCGCGGCCCGGGCTATGCTTCCAAGGGCGTAACCCCGGCAATGAGGATGAACAACATGCACCACGGCTTCTCGGCAATCTCAACCATGACCGACAAAGCCAGACCCTCGCTCCGGGTCGAGAGGCCGGTGCTGATCGGCCATCGTCACAGCGAACCCAGCTCGAATGTCTCCGCCGGGAAATACTTGCCCAGCCGGATATCGGCGGTGCGGGCGTGGCCTTCCATGCCCTCCAGCCGGGAGATGCGCGCGGCCACCGGCGCCACGACGCGCGCGGCGTCCCGGGTCATGCGCTGATAGGTCAGAACCTTCAGGAATTTCGCGGCGCTCAGACCGCCGCTGTAGCGCCCGCCACCCTTGGTCGGCAGGATGTGATTGGGCCCCGAACACTTGTCGCCGAAGGCCACCGTGGTTTCTTCACCCAGGAACAATGACCCATAGCTGCGCAATGACTTGTGCCACCAGTCCAGATCCGCAGCCTGCACATGCAGATGCTCCGAGGCATAGCGATCGCTCACCACGCAGGCTTCTTCGCGGCTATCGACCAGGATGACCTCGCCGTAATCGCGCCAGGCCGCCTCCGCCGCCTTTCTGGCTGTGTCGGGAAGGGCGGCGATGATCTGCGGCATCAGGGCCATCACATCCTCCCCGAGCCTGCGGGACAAGGTGAGCAGCCAGACGGGCGAATCCGGACCGTGTTCCGCCTGTCCCGCGAGATCCGCGGCCACCATGGCGGGATCGGCGGTGTCATCGGCGAGGACCATGGTCTCCGTCGGCCCGGCCACGACATCGATGCCGATCTGGCCGAACAACAGGCGCTTGGCCTCGGCGACGAAACGGTTGCCCGGTCCTACCACGATGTCCGCGGGCGCATTGCCGAACAGGCCGAAGGTGAGGGCTGCGATGGCCTGCACGCCGCCGAGGGCGAGAATCGTATCCGCCCCGGCGATGTCCATGGCGTAGAGAATGCCGGGATTGATGCCGCGCCCCTTCTGCGCCGGCGTCGCGGCGATGACGTTCCGTACGCCGGCGACACGCGCCGTGGCGACGCTCATCAGCGCCGAGGCCGCATGGGAATAGCGCCCGCCCGGCACATAGCAGCCCGCCGTCGTGATCGGGATGACCTTCTGGCCGGCCACCAGACCATTCAGCAAGTCCACCTCGAATTCGCGTACCGAGTCGCGCTGATGGGCCGCAAAGGCACAGATGCGGTCGCGGGCAAAACGAATGTCGCCCTTCACGCTTTCGGGCAGGGCCTTGGCCGCGGCCTCGATGGCGGCGCGGCTGACGATGATGTCGCCGTCCCAGCCGTCGAGCTTGCGCGCGAACGCCGTTGCCGCGGTTTCGCCGCCCACCTTGATGGCGTGCAGCATCTCGCGCACGGTGTCCTGGGTGTTCAAATCGTCCGATGCCGCCGTCTTGGTCGCCTTCTTGAGATATGTCGTCGCCATGCGGACTCCGGATCATTCGGGGCGGGGGAAAAGCCGGCGCGGATGGCCAACATGGTACGGAGCCTGCACGTCTGTCGACTCGTTTCTCCCGTCGGACGCCGGGCGTATCCGGGCCATTCGCCTCGGCGTCACGAAGTTGCGTATCGACGATGTCGGCCGCTGCGAATTGGACCGCCCCGGTGTATCGAGTCCGGACGTGGACGTCTCCCTCGCTCCGGAGCCCCGGCCCGCATGGCGTCCGTCACCGTCGAGGATGCAACCTGAAACGAGGGTTGCCGAAGGTTTCGGGCCGGGCCTATTGTCGGCAACATGAACGAAGTCCCGATGCCCCGCACCTCGACGCCAGAGAGAAATTCGGATTCCGAGGCGCTGCGCGCGCTTGCCGCTGCGACTCCGGTGCTGCCTTTCAAAGCCGTCGAAGTGAAGATCGCGCCAGCGCTCAGACTCGGCGTCATCTCGGCCAACGCCGCGGACAGGCATGGCAACATCTACGTCTACCACCGGCCGAGACAGGAAACGCTGCAGGATCCGGTCGTGGTGATCGATTCAAAGGGCAACCTCCTGCGCACCTTCGGCAAAGGCCTGGATCCGATGCCGCACGGCATCGAGATCGATCCGGCCGGCAACCTCTGGACCGTCGATACGCATAGTTCGATGGTCCGCAAGCTCACGCCGCAGGGCGAGACGCTGCTGGAGGTGAGAGTCGACGACATCCCCCTCCCCGACAAGCTGTTCCGCGGCGCGATCGGCGTCGCCTTCAGGAAGGACGGGCACTTCTACGTTGGCGACGGCTACGTGAATGCCCGCGTGATCGAATACGCCGCCGACGGCAGGAAGCGGCGCGAATGGGGTAGGAAGGGCAGCGGCCCCGGCGAATTCAATCTCGTGCACGACATCTCCGCCGCCGATGACGGAACGATCTACGTCGCCGACCGCGAGAATGGCCGCGTGCAGTGGTTCGATCCCGACGGCAGATACCTCGGCGAGAGGCACTTCGGCGGCCAGCTCTTCAGCGTCGCGGTCGCGCCCGACGGCATGGTCTATGTCGGCAGCAAAGCCCGGCCAACGGCCGATGACCGGGCCTGCGACAATATCTACAAGTTCGATCCGGCGACCGGAAACATCTTCGGCCGGATCGAGGTCGTCGCTCATCAGCTCACCGTCGGGCCCGATGGCTCGCTTTATCCCGGAACGGCGAGTACCAAGATCGGCGACGATCCGGACGCAACCTCGATCGTGGTGTTTCGGCCATCGAGGTAAGAGGCGCGAATAGCGCCGGCGGCCACCTGCCGGGCCGGCTTCTATCACCGGGTCACCGGAAATCCCCTGGCCGGGAGAAGACGTAATGCTGCGCATGACCGTCGTTTGCGTTCTGCTTGCCGCGACGTTCGCCGTGCAGGCGCAAACTGCCCCATCGCCTGCGGAGATTTCCGCCTATAAGGGCCTGCATCGGGCCGCTCAGAACGGAAACGCCGGCGAGATTCTCCGTCTTGCCGAAGCCGGCGCAGCGCTGGACGAGCGTGACGCGAAAGGCCGCACGCCGGCGCATGTCGCGGCCTTCGCGTCTCGCGGCGAGGCGTTGCGCGCGCTGGCCCGGCTCGGCGCCGACATGAACGCGCTGGAGGCTCAAGCCTACGACATCGTCACCATCGCCGCCGTTGCGAACGACTCCGGACTGATGTCGCTCGCCATCGAGCTCGGTAATAACCCCCGGCTGATCACCAGCCCCTATCGCGGAACAGCGCTGATCGCTGCCGCGCATCTCGGCCATGTCGAGGTGGTGCGTCGCCTGATCGCCGCCGGCGCCCCGCTCGACCATGTCAACAACCTCGGCTGGACGGCGCTCATGGAAGCCGTGGTCCTGGGCGATGGCGGCCGCAACTACGTGCAGGTCGTCCGCCTACTGCTCGATGCCGGCGCCGATCGGTCGATTGCAGATCGCCACGGCGTATCTCCGCTCGCGCATGCCCGCGCACGCGGATACTCGGAAATTGCAGAGGCTTTGGAAAAGGGCCGCGGATAGCCAATAGGAGGCATGGCCAGCTCTGGTGAAAGAGCCGCCTCGCGTCCGGACTTTGGATTTCGACGGACAACTGGGCGCGACTATGCCAGCTCTTGCTCAGCGCAAATCGCCAGCGAGTCGTCCTTGCTCAGTGGTTCGCCCAGCAGCGCGCAGCGCGCGTAGCCGCACTGAGATCGCGACGTCGCCTCGAAGTGCCGGCAGGTCCGGCACACCCCGAACGGCTTTGCACCGTTGCGCGCGACGGCGCGAACGAGCGCGTCGCGCAACAACGTGACGACCGACGCCAGATCGGCGGATCGGCTCGCAGCGATGTCAGCGGCGAGGCGCACCAAAGGATCTTCAGCCAACGCGGCATGACCTTGCGAGGTCAGCGACAGATCAACGGAGCGCTTGTCGCGGCTGCTCTGGGTGCGTGCAATGTGACCCTTCTCTTCGAGCGAGATCAGGGACTGTGAGACAGTTCCGCGCGTCGTACCGAGATAGTCCGCGAGCGCGGCCGGCGTGCGCGAGAAGCGATTGGCACGCGAGAGGTAGCGCAACGCCTCCCACTGCGCGGGACTGAGCCCGTGCCTCACCTCGTCCGATCTCGTGAACCGATCCAGACGGTCGATCAATTGTGCGGCCTCGATGGCCAAGGGCATTTTCGACATGATAGCGAGTCGATATTTCTATTGACGAGTCGGGTTCACCTAGAATAATAGCGCATCGCTATCATTTCTTCGATAGGGATCCGTACAAGATCTCCTCTCTTGCACTCAAGGCCCATCCTTCCCGCCGTGATGCTCATGCCATCGGTCGTTTCGGCCCACGATGTCACTGCCGCCGCCAATGCCAAGGCCCGCGCGTCCTTCGACATCCTGCAAGCCAAGGCCGAGACCGACGGCGACAAGGTCTCGTTCATGATGACGACACGCGGCACCGCCGGCGCCGCGCATCCCGACTTCAACGACAAGCCGCTGTTCGAAATCAACGACACCAGATGGCACTTCCACCGGGTCGCGCCGACCAAGGATTCGGCTTGCGGCCCGGCAAGGTGATGCCGGCGAAGAAGTGACCACACACCAAGGAGCACCAACATGACCGTTCCTGCCATTCCCGGTTATCGCCTGAACGATCCGTCGTTGCCGCGTTCGCCGCTATCACAGCGAGATCTCGACGAGTTGAAGGCGTCGCTGCTGTTCGGCGCGGACGACATCGCCGCCTTGCGCAAGGCGCGCGATGTTGTCGCCGGCCAAATCGAGGCCATCCTCGATGTCTGGTACGGCTTCGTGGGCGGCACGCCGCATCTGCTCGCCTATTTCGTCGATCCGAAGACAGCTCAGCCCAATGGCGCGTATCTGGCCGCGGTGCGCAAGCGCTTCGGTCAGTGGATCCTCGACACCTGCGCGGCCAACTACGACGACGCGTGGCTCGCCTACCAGGACGAGATCGGCCGCCGACACCACCGCGTCGGGAAGAACAAGACCGACGGCGTCTCCGCAGCGCCGCACATCGCCCTGCGTCATGTCCTGGCGCTCGTCATGCCGATCTCGGTCACCATGAAGCCGTTCCTCGGCAAGACGGGGCTCGGCCCGGCCGAAGTCGACGCCATGCATGCGGCTTGGACAAAATCGGTCCTGCTGCAGGCCATCCTGTGGAGCCGACCCTACACCAAGGATGGCGACTTCTGATCGCAGTGGATTTCTGTCATGACCATCGCACCACCGCGCATCGCCGCGCCGGAACTCATCATCGAGCGCTGGTTCAACACCAAGGCGCCAGTCACGCTAGCCCGCCTTCGCGGGCGGCCCGTGCTGCTGCACACCTTCCAGATGCTATGTCCCGGCTGCGTGATGCATGCCATTCCGCAGGCAAAGCGAATCGCGGAGATGCTGCGGCGGCACGACCTTGCCGTGATCGGGCTCCACACCGTGTTCGAACATCACGCGGCGATGACGCCCGTTTCGCTCGAAGCCTTCCTGCACGAGTACCGAATCACGTTCCCGGTCGGCGTGGACAAGCCGGGCAGTCCGGGGCCGATCCCTCAGACCATGGCGGCCTACGGCTTCCGTGGCACGCCATCGACCGTACTGATCGATCGGCAGGGTTTCATACGCCATCACGGCTTCGGGCAGGAGGACGACATAGCGATCGGGCTTCGGCTCGGGATGCTGTTGGCGGAGAGTGCAGACGGAGTTGTGGCGTCGGACGATGCGGCAACGGCCGGCGGCTGCGACGACGGGGATTGCCGCCCGACCATCGCAGGCTGAGCAGCGTAACGGTCGAGTTCGACGCCATGGTCGCCGGTACGCCACGCTCCCTCGGCCCGCGCGTGGTGCCGAGTTCCATTGTGAAGGCCTCGCTCGGTGAGGGTGGTGACGACGTAGCGACGATCGAGGCCGAGCGTCGAGACCTCCAGCCGGGCGACGACGCGGCGCTCGGTGGCCCAGCTCTTCGCCGCGTAACGGAACTCGCTCCAGGTGCGGCGCTTGTCCTCGCCGCCGGCCTCGGCGCGACGTACGCAGAGATCGTCGGCGACGTCGCGCACCCGGGCGTGCAGCACGGCGTTACCGGCCAGCCCGAGCATGTAGTCGATGCGGTTGGCCTCGCACCAGTCCATCGCTTCGGGCCGGGCACAGTGGCTGTCGCCGCGCAGCAGGATGGCGACCTCGGGCCAATGCCGGCGGATGCGGCGGACCACGTGCCTGACCACGGTGCGCACCTCGGTGCCGCCCGGCGTCTTGCCCGGCCTGAGGATCGCCGCCACCGGCTTGCCGCTCCTCGCCTCGTAGCAGCCCCTGGCTCTTGAAGCTCATATGCCCGCTACGGCCGATGATCAAGTGGTCGTGGACCTGGACACCCAGGGCCTGCGCCGCCCCGCGCTCGAATACGGTCGACTTCGATCATCACCAAATTGTATTGTCCCAATGTCGTCCCATTGTCCTTCCGGCCCGCGATATCGCGATATTCTTCTGCCTTCTTGCGACCAGTCCGATTCACTTGCTCCGCGTCAGGTCCTAACGCCGCGTAGTGCAACCGGAGGCAACGGCAATGATCAATCGAGCCTTTGTGAAGCTCCTGCTTCTTGTACTGGCTTGCATGGCACCCCTCTCCACCGCGTCCGCGGCGGAGCCCTTCTACTGGAAGAATAGCTATGGAAGGGGTGGGGGAACTGCTCTCAGCTCCAACTGCGGAAGCGACCAGTACGATGCCGGGCTGTGTTACCCTGCATGCAGGTCGGATTACAGCGGTGTCGGCCCGGTATGCTGGAAGAACCTCTTCGATAGGTACGGCAGGGGCGTCGGCAGGGTTCCCACCTATAACTGCAGTGGCAGAGAGCAAGACGCGGGTCTTTGCTATGAACAGTGCGCGAACGGATACAAGGGCGCCGGCCCGGTGTGCTGGGGGACTGCGCCAGCGGGCTACGTCGACTGCGGCGCGGGGTTCGCGATAAACAGCCAGGCCTGCGCCGAGGTGACCTCAGGTCAGGTCATTGCCATCGGCATGCTCCTCGCTGCTGCCATCCCGGCGGGGATCGAAGCCGCCAACGCAGCGAAGCGGGCGGAGATGGGCGCCGAGGGTGTTCAAGAGCTGAGCAAGTTGAGCAAGATGGTGGAGCCGTTGCTGGCGAGGCTGCGCCCCATCTTCGAGGACCTAGCGCGCAACACCGACAAGATCGCCCAGGCGCTGGACCGCGTGAAGCCCGTGGTCCTGAAATTCATCAATGACGATCCCGAGCAGGCGGAACAGATTCTTAAGGCCGCGAATTACTTGCGGCGGTTTGCCACGGGCGCGGCGAGCGCGACGAATCAGGCGGAGAGAGGCGTCGATGATCCGCTCGACCTTCTGCGCATCGTTACCGCGATCACCGGGATCATGGATCCAACGCCCGTATCAGGAATCATTTCGTCGTTCGCCTACCCGGTCTATGTGCCGCCCCCTCCCGCCCCCGTGACGCTGGCCGCATTGGTCGTGAACACGTGGGGCAATGTCTATGCGGTCAGCGGTCAGTCGTTGCTCTACTATCGCCTCAACGCTGGCGGAGCTTTCGGTGTCGCGGGCCAACAGATCAGCTCGGGCTGGGGGGGCATGCGCGTCGTGACCGCGGGCTACCAGGGAGAGTTGTTCGCCCTCGACAATCATGGCGATCTGTATTTCTACCGGCACGACGCCAACCTGCAATGGCAGGTGGCCGGCGTGAAGGTCGGCTTCGGCTTCGGCGGCATGAAGACGATTTTCGCCGGCGGTAACTTCGGCGACCACCGCGTGCTCTACGCTCTCGGCAACGACGGCACGCTCTGGTACTACAGCTTCCCGCCAAAGTCCGGCGGCTCGCTCGAGACCCCCTACGGCGTGCAGATCGGATGGGGCTGGGGAGGATGCAGCAAGGTGTTCGCCGGTGCGGGCGGCGTCGTCTATTGCATCAGGACCAACGGAGACCTGTACCGCTACGCCTTCAATCTTCAAAATCCCGCGGCGACGACCCCGACGGGCGTGCACGTGGGCACGGACTGGAACGCCTTCACACGGGTGTTCGGGGGCCCGAACGGCCAGATCTACGCGGTGCAGCCGGATGGAACGCTGCTGGCTTACCGCGATCAGGTGGGCCAGGTGCTCGGACCGGTACGGATAGGCAACGGCTGGAACCTTCCACAGACCACCGCGATGAAGCAGTGACAAACATCACCTTGTTCCGGGCCCGGTACCACGGGCTCAACCAGGTCGCACCGACGTCAACAGGTGAAGGCTCCCCCATGCGATATCGATCCACTCTCATCGGCAAGTTCGCGATCCCGGCAATAGGTGCGGTGCTCGCGCTGTCCGGCTGCGCCGCGCTCAAGCCGGCGCCCGAGGGCAAGGTCTTCGAACGCGGCGGCGTCAGCATGGTGGTCGTGCCGAGCGGGTCGCGCGAGACGTACTTTTCCGATCCGAGATCTCTGGAGCGGCACTGCCGTGCGCCCTCGCCCGACGTCAGCCTCACTTCGAGCGAGGGCGTCTCGCTCCAACTGCCCTCGCCTGCCGGCAGAGGTGTCGGCCTTGGCGAGGACTTGTCGGCGGGGGCCCTCGGCCTCGGTGGAAGGAGCCCGTCAGTCCTGATCTCGCGCGAGTTGCTGTATCGCGCGTGCGAGCTATCGAGCAATCTCAATCTGCCGCGCGACCAGTCGCTCAAGCTGTTTCAGGACGTTCTGGCCGCGATCATAAAGATCGCTGCCGAGCAGACCGGCGCTGGGACCGCCGCTGTCACGTCGATGCCGAATGACCCCCGCGTTCAGGCCCCGGGGATCTTCCCGGGTGCATTCCCGTCGACCATCCCGGGAACCATCCCGTCGACCATCCCGGGAATCATCCCATCGACCATGCCATCGACCATCCCGGGTATTGTCCCGCCATAACGTGCGAATTGCCGAAGCGGGTAAGCCCCAGGCTATGCGCTGTTCCAGACGGCCAACAATACCGGCGTCATGAAGGACGTCCGCCCCGACCAGCGGGGCGCCGTTTCCGGCCTGCTCAACCTGTCGCGCAACCTCGGCCTCATCACCGGCGCGTCGGTGATGGGCGCCGTGTTCGCCGCCGCCTCCGGCACCATCGAGGTGACGACGGCGCCGCCGGAAGACGTGGCTGGCGGCCTCGGTATCACCTTCGCCGTCGCGACGGCCCTGATCGGTGGCGCGATCGTGGCTGCGCTCGGGGGCGCGGCGCGGCCGGCCGACGGGAAAGCTTCAGGATGACCTTGCGGGGCTCGAGCCCCCCCGCCGACGCGCCCGCAGCGCCTCGCCGAACGCCTCGAACAGGGCCCGGTTGATCGGGTTGCTTTGCGGGTCGTATTCGGCGTGCCACTGGACGCCGAGCGCGAAGGACGGCGCGTCGGCGATGCAGATCGCCTCGATGGTGCCGTCTTCGGCCACGCCCTCGACGACGATGCGCTTTCCCGGCTCCTCGATGCCCTGGCCGTGAAGTGAGTTCACCCGGATGGTCTCGCAGCCGAGAAGCCGGGCGAACACGCCGTCGGCCACCAGCTTCACCTCGTGACGGTCGGCGAACACCACCTCGGGGTCGGGATGGACCTCGCCGTTCTCCAGGCGAGGCATGCGATGGTTCATCCGCCCCGGCAAGTCGCGGATCTCGGGATGCAGCGAGCCGCCGAAGGCGACGTTCATCTCCTGGAAGCCCCGGCAGATGCCGAAGACCGGCACGCCGCGGTCGACGCAGGCCCTGACCAGCGCCAGCGCCACCGCGTCGCGGTCCTGGTCATAGGGTTCGTGCCTGGGATCGGGCTCGACGCCGAAGCAGGTCGGATGGACGTTGGCCCGCGCCCCGGTCAGCAGGATCCCGTCGACCGCGCCCAGCAGCGCGTCGACGTCGGTGACATCCGGCAGCGCCGGAAACATCAGGGGCAGCGCCCCCGCCACCTCGGCGACCGCGCGCAGATTGCGCTGGCCCACGACCTGGACGTTGAAGCGCTCGTTGACCACCTGGGCGTTGCCGATCACGCCCACCACCGGTTTCGTCATGCTCGCCACTCATGCCCGCCGCTGAACCGCCCGCCCGCGGCCCGATCGCGCACTCTAAGCCATATTCCGTCGCCGGTGAACTCCTGGCCCGCGCACTACTCACCCCGAACGACGATCGAACGTCCAGGCAACCCGCGCCTACCCCCGGGCATACTCCGGAATCCGGAAACGCTTGCGGTAGGCCCCTGGTGCCATCCCCGTCGTGCGCTTGAACAGGCGGCGGAAGAACGCCGCATCCTCATAGCCGACACGCCAGCTGATCTCATCAACCGAAACATCGGTGCGTTCCAGCCGACGCTTGGCATCCTCGACACGGAGCCGCTGCACATAGGCGATCGGCGTCAAGCCGGTCGCGGCAGCGAAACGGCGCTTGAAGGTTCGCTCGGCGAGGCGCGAGCGCTTGATCATCTCCTCGACCGGATTGGCGACGGCGAAGTGCTTGGCAAGCCAGGCCTGCGCACTCTGGATCTCGCCGTCGCCATGGTCGCTCTTGCCTTCGAAGACGATGTAGGGCGTGAGCCCATCCTCGTGCCATTGGAGGGCGAAGGACCGTGCCAGCTGCTGCGCGACCGTCGCTCCGGCGTGATGGGCGATCAGGTAGAGCACCATGTCGTGCCAGGTCGCCGAGGCGCCGGAGCTGATCAGATCCTCGTAGCGGCCGGAGACCACGAGCACGCGCTCGGGATGGATCGTCACCTCGGGGTAGAGTTGAGCGAAGTCGCGGGCATAGCCGAAATGCACGGTGGCGTCGCTGCCGTCGAAGAGGCCGGTCTCGGCCAGGAGGAAGATCCCGGAGCAGGCCGAGCAGAGCCGGGCGCCGCCCATGTGCATGCGCTTCAGCCACTCGACCAGGCGCGGATAGCGGCCCTTCTCCCAGCCCGACGGCCCGAGCAGGATCGACGGCACGATCACGATGTCGCAGGCCTCGATCTCGTCGATCGAGCGCTGCACCTGGATCGGCAGGCCGCTCGCGAGCTTCACCTCGCCCGTCTTCTCGCCGACGACGTGGACGTGGAATGGCGGCTGCTTGATGCCGGCCATTCGCATCAGCGAGACGCCGTTCATCACGTCGAAGATGCCGGCCAGCGTCGAGATGACGGCGTCAGGCACCGCGATGAGGGCGACCGTCAGCGTCTTCGGTCCGGAATGGGCTGCCTGTCTGGCCATGCGGGAAAGTGCGGAAGTGGCACGAATGAACCGATCGCGGGCGAATGCGGCTCTGTCGCCGATCCTAGCGCATCGCCATCTTCCGCGTCTCCAAACCCGCACATGCCCGAAAGGACTTGAAGATGGATATGCAACTGCTCGATCAGGCGAAGCTCGACGCCTTCGTCGGCCGCGCGCTCGGCGACATCGCCGCAGGCTATACCGGCGTGATGGTCAGCCTGGGCGCCAAGCTCGGCCTCTACAAGGCGTTGTCCGGCGCCGGCCCCCTGAGCGCCAAGGAAGTCTCCCAGCGCGCCAAATGCGCCGAGCGCTACGTGCGCGAGTGGCTGAACGCCCAGGCCGCGAGCGCCTATCTGCATTATCACGCGGCCAGCGACACCTACGAGATGTCGCCCGAGCACGCGATGGTGCTCGCCAACGAGGAGAGCCCCACATACCTGCCTCATGCCTGGCACGTGCCGGCCTCGATGTGGTTCGACGAGGAGAAGGCGCTGGAGGCGTTCCGCACCGGCAAGGGGATCGCCTGGGGCGATCACGACAAGCGCCTCGCCTGCGGCGTCGCCGCCTTCTACCGCAACGGCTACCGCGCCAGCCTGGTGCAGCAATGGCTCCCTGCCCTCGCCGGCGTCGTCGCCACGCTCGAGGCCGGCATCGACGTCGCCGACATCGGATGCGGGCACGGCCACTCGACCGTGCTCATGGCCAAGGCCTTCCCGAAGTCGCATTTTCACGGCTTCGACACGCACACCCACTCGATCGATGAATCCAAGCGCAACGCCGCCGCCGCCGGCGTCACCGATCGCACCGAGTTCTCGATCGCGCGCGCGACCGACTATCCGGACAAGGGCTATGGCCTGATCTGCTTCTTCGACACGCTGCACGACATGGGCGATCCGGTCGCCGCCGCCCGGCATGCGGCACGCACGCTGGCCGCCGACGGCACGGTGATGCTGGTCGAGCCCTTCGCCAAGGACCGGATCGAGGACAACCTCAACATGGTCTCGCAGCTCTACTACTCGGCCTCGACCACGATCTGCGTCGCGCACGCGATCTCCGAGGGCGGCCACCTGGTCCTCGGCGCGCAGGCCGGCGAGGCACGGCTAGCCGAGGTGTTCCGCAAGGCCGGCTTCACCCATTTCCGCCGCGCCGCCGAAACGCCCTTCAACCTGATCTTCGAGGTGCGGCGCTGAGACGACAGGCGGAACTCGAAGAAGCTCCGGATCGAGGTTTTTCCGGCGCTGGATCGCCCCGAGGCCGAGCGCGGCCTCGGGTCGCTCCCGCAGGCCGGCCGCCTCCCCGCGCGACCGTCGGTCGCGGGCGAGGCCGCGGCCCCGTCGTCACACCCGCTCGAACTCGATCCGGCGCGCCAGCCAGCAGCCGACCCGGACGCCCGAGACGCGGCCGGCGCCGTCGCGGCGGAAGGCCAGCGTCCAGTCGCCCGGAGGCGAGAAGTCGAGGCTTCGCGGGCACGGCAGGCGCCAGAAATCGGGGCCGGCGGGCAGCAGCGGCTGCATCAGGCCGGGTCCGAAGATGCCCGAGAAAGCGCCGTAGAGCTGGCCGCCACGGTCGACGCAGGTGAGTGTCGCGCCGTACTCGGCGTTGCGGAAGGCGCCGGCGATGTCGGTCCCGGCATCTCCCGCCAGCGGCACCAGCCGGGCGGAGTGGTTCTCGTCCGGCCGGTCCATCCACACGCCGTCGGCGGCGCGGCGGAGGCGAAGCGTGCCGCCGGCGGCCTCGGCCTCGCTCTTCACGTCGAGGGTTTCGGGCCGCCCGGAGTAGTGCAGGTGCAGGCGGTTCTCCGGCGCCGCCTCGATCCGCGTCACCAGGCCGGTCTCGGGTTCGACATAGGTGCCGCTGAGGCCCGCGGCCGCACCCGCCGCCGCCGGCTCCCTGGCCGGCACGCCGAGCAATCCGGCGAAGATCTCCTGCGCCGCCGCGCGCGGATCGGCCATGTGGTTGAACAGCACCACCACCGAAATGCGCTCCGCCGGGGCATAGAAGCGGAAGCTGCGCCAGCCGCGCAAGCCGCCGCCATGGCTGGTGATGCGCCGGCCGAGCAGCTTCGGCTGGCCGATGCCGAAGCCGTAGGGGGCCGGGGTGCCGTCGCCGAAGCTCTGTGGCGCGCAGAGCCGGCGATAGAGGCCGCCGGCGTCGTCGCGCGTCGAGTCGGCGAAACGCTCCCAGGCGATCATGTCGTCCAGGCTGGCGCCGATGCCGGCGTCGCCGGTCCACAGGATGCGGTTGACCGCCGGGCGGAAGCCCTCCTCGAGCGAGCCCTCGTAGCCCACCGCCCCGTCCGGCAGCGCGCTGGTGTCGGCGGCGAGCAGCGCGCGGCTCATGCCGGCGCGGTCGAAGACGCCCTGCAGCACGTCGGCGAGCGGCTTGCCGGCACGGTCGGCGACGATGTCGCCGAGGATGCGGAAGTTCTGGTTGCAGTAGGAATAGCGCGTGCCCGGGGCGAAATGCAGGCTCCGCGTCAGCCCGATCAGCCTCGCCGCCTCCATGTCGCCGAACGGCGCCTCGACCGGCGAGCCGCACAGCATGGCCGTCGCCCAGTAGTCGCGGAGACCGGACTGGTTGTTGGCGAGATCGGCGGTCCTGGGCGTCGGTTCGGCCAGCCTCGGCAGCCGGGCCTTCACGTCGCCATCGAGCGTCGCCGGATCGGGGAAGCGGTCGAGGAGCGCCGCGCAGGTGAACTGCTTGGAGATCGAGCAGATGCGAAACAGCGTCGCCGGCGTAAAGGGAATGCGGCGGTCCTGGTCGGCCCAGCCCCAGGCGTGGCGAAGCAGCACCTCGCCGTCCTTCAGCACCGCCACGGCGCCGCCGATGCCGGCGGAGCCGCGGAGAACCGCGGCCATGGCGCGATCGAGGGTCTGGGTCGCGCTCATGTCGTTCGCTCTTCTTGTAGTGATCGAGGCGGCAGGGTAGCGACCGAGGCGGCCGCCCGGCAACGGTGAAGTGGGCCAGCGAAATTGCGCTACTCTCCTCCCCTTCGATCGTTCCAGGAAGGAAGAGCCCTTGACCAATCCCACGGATGCCGAGGCGATCGCCCAGGTGCTGGCGGCCAGGTTCGGCGAGACGCTAGCCGTCGACCCGGAAACCGCCGGCCTCGAGACGCTCCGGCGCATGGCGGGCCGGCGGGTGCATCGCCGCTATCTCGACCGGCCGGTCACGCCGGACCTGCTGCGCCTGCTCTGCGCCGTCGCGCTGTCCTCGCCGTCGAAGAGCGACCTGCAGCAGGGCGACATCGTCATCGTCGCCGATCCGTCGAAACGCCGGGCGATCTTCGATCTGATCCCCAGCATGCCGTGGATGGCCGAAGCACCGGTCTTCCTGGTCTTCTGCGGCGACGGCCAGCGCATGCCGCGGATTTCGGAGATGCGGGGCAAGCCGTTCCCCAACGACCACCTCGATGCCTTCTTCAACGCCACCGTCGACGGCGCCATCGTGCTTGCCAGCTTCATCGCGGCGGCCGAGGCGGTCGGCCTTGGCTGCTGCCCGATCAGCGTCGTGCGCAACCGCTGCGACGTGCTGCGCGACGTGCTGTCCCTGCCGAAGCGCGTGGTGCCGATCGCCGGCCTCACCGTCGGCTGGCCGGCGGCGCCGGGTCGCCTGTCGCCGCGCCTCGCCCTCGACGCCCGCGTGCATGTCGACCGCTACGACGACGGCCGGCTGGAGGCGCAGCTCGACGAGTACGACCGCAGGCGCAATGCCGCCGAACCGGGCCTCCGCCCGCGCGACGCCGACCGCTGGGGCGAGGTACCCTTCTACGGCTGGTCGGAGGACAAGGCGCGGCAATACGCCGAGGCGCAGCGCACCGACTTCGGCGCCTTCGTCCGCGCCCAGGGCTTCAACCTCGACTGACCGCTGTCACGGGGGGGCGTCTATCCGCTGTTGCGCCAGGCGGCGGCGATGCCGTCGATGCTCAGCCGAGGGCGCGGACGACCGCGCAACGCGAACCGTCCGCATCGACGCGACGACCGGACCGCCGTATCGAGCGGTGCCCTAGACCGCGAGCTTGCGGCCGCGGAGGTACTGGGCCGGGACGTTGACCACCGCATCCAGCGCGTCGGCGGCGCGCCAGGCCCAGAGCGGGTCGTTGAGCAGGGCGCGGCCGATCGCCACCGCGTCGGCCTTGCCGTCGCGGATGATCGCGTCCGCCAGCTTCGGATCGGTGATGAGGCCGACGGCGATGGTCGGGAGCCCCGTGGCGCGCTTGATCGCCTCCGACATCGGCACCTGGTAGCCCGGCTTGAGATCGATCTTCTGCCTGGGCGACGAGCCGCCGCCGGAGACGTCGATGATGTCGACGCCCCGCGCGTTCAGCTCATGGGAGAAAGCGATTGCATCCTCGAGCGTCCAGCCCTCCTCGCCCATGTAGTCGGTCGACGAGATGCGGACGGCCAGCACCCGGTCCTTCGGCCACACGGCGCGCACCGCCTCGACGGCGCGCAGCGGAAAGCGCATGCGGTTCTCGCGGCTGCCGCCGTATTGATCGGTGCGGCGGTTGGAGATCGGCGACAGGAACTCGTGCATCAGGTAGCCATGCGCCCCGTGCAGCTCGCAGACGTCGAAGCCGGCGCGGGCTGCGCGGTTGGCGGCGGTGACGAATTCCTGGACGATCGTCGCCATCCCTTGCTCGTCCAGCGCTTTCGGGGTCTGCCAGCCTTCGTCGAAAGGAACGGCGCTCGGGCCGACCGAGGCCCATCCCTCCGGCGGCAGGACAGGGCGCACGCCCCGCCAAGGCGCCTCCATCGACGCCTTGCGCCCGGCATGGGCGAGCTGGATGCCGACGGCGGCGGTGCTGGTGTCCTTGATGTACCGGACGATCTTCGCCAGCGCGCGCTCGTGCTCGTCGGTATAGAGGCCGAGGCAGCCGGGCGTGATCCGGCCGACGGCGCTCACATGCGTCGCCTCGGTGAAGATCAGGCCGAGGCCGGCCGCGGCGTAGCGGCCGAGATGGACGCTGTGCCACTCGTTGGCGAGGCCGTCGACAGCGCTGTACTGGCACATGGGCGAAAGCACGATGCGGTTGGGCAAAGTGACGGAACGGAGCGCGAGCGGCTCGAACAGTTTGGGCATGGTCCTCGGGGAGAGTCGGGATCGGGGAGGTCGGCATCCTCGCCCAGACCGGGCGTCGTGTCGACCGCGATCAGCCGCTCGCCGCCGCCGGCCGGCGGTTGACCAGGTAGAGGCCGGTGAAGATCAGGGCGGCGCTGGCAACGATCCCGGGGCCGATGGTCTCGCCGAAGAACAGCCAGCCCCAGAACAGGCCGGACAGCGCCACCGCGTAGGACGCCTGGCTGACGAACACCGCGCCGACGCGGCGCAGCAGATCGAAATAGAGGATGTAGGAGGCGACCGAGACGAACATGACGATGACTAGCGCAACCTCGCCCGGCAGCAGCGGCGGCCACAAGGGGTGGAACTGGCCCATCGCGAACGAGGCCGGCAGCAGGAAGCTGATCGCGCCGCCCAGCATGCCCGCCGCCATCACGATCGGCTCGTTGCGGTCGGACGGCCGGAGCTTGACGCCGATGATGTTGCCGATGGCGTAGAGCGTCGGAGTGAGCAGAGCCTGCAGCAGCCAGGGCAGCAGCGCCGGGTCCGGCAGCGCCGCCCCCGGGCTGACCAGGATGACGACGCCGGCCAGCCCCACCAGCACGCCGAGCGCGCGGAGCGTCGCGAAGGTCTCGAGGCGCAGCGCCACCGCGATGCCGTAGGTCACCACCGGCGACAGGTTCACCACCAGCGACATCAGCCCGGCCGGGATGTGCTGCACGCAGAGCGCCATGTTGGCGTTGGGCAATGCGATGCTGAAGATGCCCATGGCGAGGTAGAAGCGGAAATGCTCCCAGCGGTAGCCGAATTTGAGCCCGCGCCAGGCGGCGAGCGCGAGCAGCAGCAGGCCAGCGCCGGTCGACTGCCAGAGCGAATAGCTGAGCGGCGGGATCCCCGCCCCGGTCGCCAGCTTGGCGAGCGACATCATCAGCCCCCACAGCGAGCCGAGGGCGACGATGCCGAGAACCGCGTGGAGCGGGCTGGGGGGAGCGGACATGGGTCTGCGGAGATCCGATCGGGAGGCTTGGCGCGCCTTCCACTATAGCCGCTACCGAGGTTGCACCGCCTCCACCGTTGTGTTGCGGTTCTGGCGCAGTGACCGCAGGGGAGGAAATGCCATGACCGCTACCATCGGAGATGAGGAGGCCCGCATCCTCGCGGCCCAGGCCGGCGTGGCGCTCGACGACGAGGCCGCTGTCAATGCCGCTACCGCGATGGCGCCGCCGCTCGCGGCCGCCGACCGGCACGCCCGCACGCTCGCCTTCGAGGCCGAGCCATCGCAGTACCTCGCGGCCCAGCGGCGGGCAAAGCGGTGAGCGCCGACCTTGCGCTGCTCTCGGCGAGCGAGCTCGCGCGCCGGATCCGCGCCGGCAAGGCGACGGCGCGCGCCGCGGTCGAGGCCTGCCTCGAGCGCATCGACAACCGGAACGACCAGCTGAACGCCTTCATCGCGCTCGATGCCGCGCATGCGCAGGCGACCGCCGACCTCGCCGATGCCGAGGCGAAGCGCGGCCGCTGGAAGGGACCGCTGCACGGCGTGCCGCTGGCGCACAAGGACATGTATTACCGCGAGGGGCGCATCGCCACTTGCGGCTCGAAGATCCGCCGCGACTGGGTGGCGCCGGCGACATCGACCGCGCTTGCCCGCCTGGATGCCGCCGGCGCGCTCGACCTCGGCACCCTCAACATGGCCGAATTCGCCCTCGGGCCCACGGGCCACAACTGGCATCACGGGCATGCACGGAACGCCTGGAACCCTCTGCACATCACCGGTGGCTCGTCCTCGGGCTCGGCGACCGGCGTCGCCGCCCGGATGTTCTTCGGCTCGCTGGGATCGGACACCGGCGGCTCGATCCGACTGCCGGCACACTACTGCGGCGTCGTCGGGATCAAGCCGACCTGGGGCCGGGTCAGCCGCGCCAACGCCATGCCGCTGTCATGGAGTCTCGATTGCGTCGGGCCGCTGACCCGAACGGTCGAGGACGCAGCGCTGATGCTTTCAATCATCGCCGGCGTCGATCCCGCCGATCCGACCGCGGCCGGCGAGCCGGTGCCCGACTACGTCGTCGGCCTCGCCCGCGGCGTCCGCGGGCTTCGCATCGGCCGGCCAGCGAGCTTCTTCACCGAGGTCGACGGCGAGAGCGAGCGCGCGCTCGCGGACGCCCGGCGGGTCCTGGAAAGGCTCGGCGCCACCATCGTCGACGTGCCGATCCCCGACATGGAGCGGATCGGCGCCTGCTTTACGATGGTGATGGGGCCTGAGTCGGCCACCATCCACCGCGAGTGGCTGCGCACGCGTGCCGACGACTACAGCGGCCAGGTGCGGGCCCGGCTCGAGGCCGGTCTGATGGTCCCGGCGACCTTCTATCTCGATGCGATGCGCGCCCGCGGACCGCTGCTGGCCGACTTCATCGACACCGTCTTCAGCCGCTGCGACGTGCTCCTGGTGCCGACCGGGACCAGCCCGGCGCCGACCGTCGCCGAGAGCGAGGTGACCGGCGGCCCCGACCTGGTGGCACGGTTGACCCATTTCCCCAAATTCACCCGGCCGTTCAACTATCTCGGCCTGCCCGGACTCACGGTGCCGGCGGGATTCAGCGGCTCGGGCCTGCCGATCGGCCTGCAGCTGGTCGGCCGCCCCTTCGACGAGGCGACACTGTTCTCAGCCGGCCACGCCTACCAGCAGGCGACGGAGTGGCACACCAGGGTGCCCTAAGCTTCTAGAACCGCGCGTGGCCCCAGAAGCGGGCGGGCGGCTGCAAGAGGCCGGCGCCGTCGATGCGCGCCAGCATCAGATCTGTCTCGCGCTGGGCTTCGTCCATCACCTTCATCTCGTCGACGGTGCGGACCTCCCTCCCCTCCATCAGCACGCGGCCGTCGACGATGACGGTGTCGACGTCGGCGCCCGAGGCGAAGGAGACCACGCGGTAGACCGGCATGTTGAGCGGCATCAGGTGCGGCTTGTAGAGGTCGAGCAGGATGACGTCGGCCTTCTTGCCGGGTTCCAGCGAGCCGATCTCCGTCTCCATCCCGAGCGCGCAGGCGGCGTCCACGGTCACCATCTCCAGCACCTTGCCCTGGGGCAGGATGCGGGGGTCGCGGAAGTGGCGGCGGTGGTAGTGCATGCACTGGAACATGTGGCGGAACATGTCGGCGCTGCGGTCGGGCGCCGTGCCGTCCGAGCCCAGGGCCACGGTGACGCCGGCCTCGATCAGCTCCGGCACCGGACAGCGGCCGCGCACCGACATCATGGCGGACGGGTTGTGGACGATGCTGGTGCCGCTGCGCTTGGCCGCGGCGATGTCGGCGTCGGTCAGGTCGATGCTGTGCGAGAGGAAGGCGTCGGGGCCGAGCAATCCCAGGTCCTCGGCAAAGGCGATCGAGCCGGCGCGATGGCCGTCCTGGGTGAAGCCGACGCCGTGGCGGCGCGAAAGGTCGCGCATCGCCGTCCCCTGCGCCCGCACCAGATCGACCTCGGCCCGGCGCTCGGCCGGCAGCTCGTGGTGATGGACCGGGAAGGTCAACGCGATGCGGACGCGGCCCTCGGCCGATCCGTGGCGGCGCTGGATCAGCGTCTCGCAGGTCTTGAGCTGGCGGTCGTAGGAGATCTGCTGCTCTCGCCACTCGCCGCGATCGAGCGTGGCAAACGTCTTCGGAAAGGGCGGCCGGCAGGCGCCGACCGCGACGACGGCGCGGATGCCCACTTCGGCGACGCCGTCGCAATGACGTTCGCCGGACTCCGGCGCGTCGACCCGCATGACGTCGTCGCCGCCGCCGAGATAGGAGACGCCGGTCGTCGTCCCGGCTTTCAGCCGCTCCAGCGCCGAGAGCTGCGCCTCGGCGTGCCAGAAATCGGGCGTCGAGCCGACGGAGTAGATCCGCCCGACCGCCTCGTTCCAGACGTCGCCGTCGCCGCCGCCCAGCGTCTTGACCAGCCCGTGGCCGGCATGGGCATGGCTGTCGATCAGGCCGGGCAGGACGGCTTTCCGCTTCGCGTCGATGACACGTGGTGCGGTGTGTTCGCGCTTGACGTCCGCGCTCGGCCCGACGGCAACGATGCGGTCGCCGGCGATGGCGACGGCACCGTCCTCGATCACCCGCCGCACCGGGTCCATCGTGATGACGACGCCGCCCGTGATCAGGATGTCCGCCATCGCCCCTACTCCGCCACGCCGCAGTAAGCCGCAGCAGCCGCCAGATAAACCTGGGCCGAGCGCTTGATGCGGTCGACCGAGACCCATTCGACGTCGGCATGCGCGGTGTGGTTGGAGGCGCCGTAGTAGAAGGTCGGGATGCCGGTGCCGTGGACGTAGAGGTTGGCGTCGCCGACGATGCGGCGGCCGACCACCTTGGGCGTCGATCCGGTCACCCGCTCGGCCGCGGCGATCACCGCCTTCACCGCGGCGTCGTCGACCGGCGTCTCGAAGGGCTCGCGCTCCTGCTCGATCCTGAGACCGAATCCGAGCTTGCCGGCGACGGCGAAGGGCCGGGCCAGCGCGTCCAGCTCGCGCCGTATGTCCTCGACGGTCTTGCCCGGCATCCAGCGCCGCGTGCCGATCAGGGTGCAATGGGTCGGGGTGCGGTTGTAGAGGTCGCCGGCCTCGGCGACGCCGAGGTCGATGCGCTCGGGCCCGGCCAGGGCATGGCGGTCACCGGCATCCATCTCCTGCTGGCGGCGGTGGACGGCGCCGATCAGCTCGCCCATGAAGCGGATCGGGTTCTCGCCGAAGGGCGTGTTGTTGGTATGGGTGCCGCCCTTGTCGGAGGTCAAGGTGATGACGAAGTTGGCCGAGCCCATGCTCATCAGCCAGATATCCTCCTCGCCCTCGACGATCAGGATGCGGTCGGCTTTGGTGCGGCCGGCATTCAGGTCCTCGATGTACGCCTTCGGGCCGTCCTTGGCGGCGATCGCCTCCTCGTGGCCGACAACGGCGGAGATCACCAGATCGCCTTTCAGCTTCACGCCGGAGCCGATCAGCGCCCTGGCGGCGCCCAGCACGGCCGCCATCGGCCCCTTCATGTCGGTGGTGCCACGCCCGTAGATCAGGTCGCCCTCGCGCCTGGGCGGCCAGGCGCCGTGGATCGGCACGGTGTCGACATGGCCGTTGAGCGCCAGGGTCGGGCCGCCGCCAGTGCCGGGGATGCGGGCATAGAGGTTGTTGCGGCCGGGCGTGACCTCGCGCACGTCGACGTCGAGGCCGAGCTCGCGAAGCGCGTCGGCGTAGTACCGGCACATCTCCGCCTCGTCCATGGTGACGCTCTTGATCTCGACCATCTCGAGCGTCTTCTTCGCCATCCACTCGGCATCTGCCCGATCGAGTAGCCTCGCCACCGCCGTTTCGTGTCTCCTCGCCATCCGACGCCTCCGGTTGAACCCGCCCGGGCGGGTGGTCATGATCTCGGCCGCACTCAGGAACGGAGTCAACCATGACCGCCTTCTCCCCGGAACGCCGCCGCCTTCGCGACCTCGGCATCACCGTCGGCCGGCTGCCGACGGGCAAGCTGAACGCCATCACCGACGTCGCCGGCGTGCGGGTCGGCCACTGCACGGTGGTGAGGGACACCCCGCGCCTGTCGCGCACCGGTGTCACCGCGATCTGGCCGTCGGACGATCCGTGGGGAAGCGAGCTGTTCGCCGGCACCTACTCCTTCAACGGCTGCGGCGAATTCACCGGCTGGATCTGGCTGGAGGAATCCGGCTGCCTCACTTCGCCGATCATGCTGACCGGCACGCATTCGGTCGGCGCGGTCCGCGACGCGCTGATCAACATCGCCGAGGAGCGCGGGCATCCGGCGCATTGGCATCTGGGCCTGGTCGGCGAGACCTATGACGGCTTCCTCTCCGATGCCTATGCCAACGCCGTGCAGAAACGCGAGGTCGAGGCGGCGCTCGACACGGCGACCGCCGGCCCAGTGCCGGAGGGCTGCGTCGGCGGCGGCACCGGCATGAACTGCCACGAGTTCAAGGGCGGCATCGGCACTTCGTCGCGCGTCGTCGAGATCGCCGGCGAGCGCTACACCGTCGGCGTGCTGGTGCAGGCGAACTACGGCGTCCGCGAGGAGCTGTCGATCGACGGCGTGCCGGTCGGACGCGAGATCGGCGTCGACGTGGTTCCGTCCGGCCGCCGTGACGCGGTCTCCAATGCCGGCTCGATCCTGATCATCGTCGCCACCGATGCGCCGCTGCTGCCGCACCAGTGCAAGCGCCTGGCCCAGCGCGCCACCATCGGCTTAGGCCGCATCGGCGGCTATGGCCGGAACGGCTCGGGCGACCTCTTTCTCGCCTTCTCCACCGGCAACCGCATGCCGACCTCGGGCGTCGACTTCCTGGCGAAACCGGCGCCGAAGCCGCCGATGCCTTGCCGCATGCTGCCGAACCCGGAGATCAACCCGCTGTTCAACGCCACCGCCGAGGCGACCGAGGAATCGATCGCCAACGCCATCTGCATGGCGACCACCACCCACGGCCGCGAAGGCCGGGTGATGCACGCGATGCCGCTCGACCGCCTGCAGGAGGTGTGGCGGAGGCACCGGCGCTAGGCACCGAGAGGCCGGCGTCCCAGGCGAAAGGCGGCGAAGGACAGGAAGACCGAAGCGACGCCGCAGAGCGCGACCAGGAGCCAGACGACGTCGCCGCCATAGGCGGCATAGATCGCCGAGCCGATCACCGGAGCCACGACATGGCCGCTGGAGAAGAGCGCGTTGTAGAGGCCCATGTAGCGGCCGGCCGCACCTGCCGCTTCGCCTCGCTTCAGGACCGTCGCCACCAGCAGCGGCCAGAGCGAGATGCCGCCGAGCGTGAGGGCTACCATGCTGGCGCCGACGAAGCCCCGGCTCTCGCCATAGGGAAGGAGCGCCAAGCCCGCTGAGAAGAGGATGCTTGCGGCCATGATCGCCCGGCAGCGGTCGAAGCGCTTCAGGAAGGCCGAGAGCGGCACCGAGCAGAGGACGGCCAGCGTCATGTTCAAGGTCCAGAGCAGGCCGTAGCCGGAGGCGTCGATGCCGTAGCGCTCGGTCAGGTAGACCGGATAGGTGCTGCGGGTCTGGCCGGCGATGAAGGCCCAGGCGAGGATGGCGCCGCAGAAGATCAGGAAGGCGGGATCGACGAAGGGCGAGCGCTGCGGTGTGTCGGCTTTCTCGCGGATCACCGCCGCTTCGGCGCGCGTCGCCGCCGGCACCGCCAGCAGGACCATGAGACCGGCGCCGACCGCCATCGCGCCGGCCATCGCGAACACCGGCCCGTAGCCGAACGGCACGATCCAGGCAGCGACGGCAGCCGCCATCCCGGCGCCGAGGTTGACGGCGGTGAGGTAGACCGAGAACGCCTGGGAACGATGGGCGTCGCCGACCATGCCCATCATTGCCACCGAATACGCCGGCCGGACCCCGCCGCGGGCAGCGCCCAGCAGAAACAGAAGCACCCCCAGGGCCCAGGGATCGGCGAGGAGTCCGATGATCGCGACAAGACCGCCGGTCGCCGCCATCAGCAGCGCCAGCACGTTCCGCGCCGAAACGCGGTCGCAGACCCAGCCGGCGAGATAGGACCCGGCGATGGCGCCGAGCCCGAGCATGCCGAGGACGACACCGGCGCGAGCGACCGGGTATCCCAGCGCCTCGGTGAGGTACAGCATCAGGAAGATGATGCCGGCCTCGCTGAAGCTGAACAGGAGGACCGCCAGCGACAGCCGGTAGAGCGCTCTGGTCAGGCCGTCGAGTCCGAGGAGGCGCCGCATGGCGCCGAAAGGGCGGACGTCCCTAGCCGGCCGCCGTCACCTTGCGGAACTTGTGCAGCGAGCGGAGCCCCTCGGGCCTGGGCTTGTCCGGATAGAAGGTCGGCCAGTTGGTCCAGGAGACCTCGCCGACATAGATGTCGCCGCGGCTGTCGACGGTGATGCCGTGCGGGGCCTGGAACTCGGTCGGCCCGAGACCTGGGCCGGTGGCGGCGCCGATCCGGGCCAGCCGCTTGCCGGTGTGGTCGACCACGCTCAGGCGCGGGCCGATATTCGGCATGTTGCGGTTGACCGCCATGCCGGGGCCGAGCTCGCCGATGTAGCAGACCGGGCATTTGCCGGCCGGCATGAACAGGGCGCAGGGCCGGTGGATGTTGTTCCACTGGGTCTGGTAGCGGCCTTCGCCGTCGAAGATCTGGACCCGGTGGTTCTCGCGGTCGGCAACATAGACGTAGCCGTCGCCGTCGCAGGTGATGTTGTGGGTGATGTTGAACTCACCCGGATCGGTACCGGGCCCGCCCCAGGTCTTGAGCAGCTTGCCGTCCGGCGAGAACTTGTGGACATGCGAGTTGCCGTAGCCGTCGGCGACATAGATCTCGCCCTTCGGCGACAGCGCTGTATGGGTGCAGCGGTGGAACGGCAGCCCGCTCATGTAGGGGCTGGGCTTGCCGGGAACGCCGATCTCCAGCAGCACCTTGCCGTCCAGCGTGCATTGCCGGACCGTGTGGTCGCCGTCGTCGGTCAGCCAGACCGTCTCGTCCGGCCCCATGTGCAGGCCATGCGCGCGGGGGAAGCGTCCCTCGCCCCAGCTCTTGAGGAAATTGCCGTCGCGGTCGAAGACGATCATCGGGTGCTCGCCGCGATTGAAGACGTAGACGTTGTCCTTGGCGTCGACGCCGACCGAGCCGATCTCCTTGAACGACCAGCCCGCAGGCAGCTTGGCCCAGTTCTCCACCGGCTGGTAGACCCACTCGCCCTCGCCCACCGTGACCGTCATCTCCGTCCCTCCCCGTTTGCGGCTTTGCCGAGCCTACCCCGCCCTGCCCTTGCACTGAAGGAGAAGGCTCGCTAAGCCAGCCTCCTTCGACAGGGAGACATTCCATGGACGCCGCCGCCCTCCTCTCGCGCCTCGGCATCTCGCCCGGCGACCTCGCCAAGGGCGATCTCGTCTGCCGCTCGCCGATCGACGGCGGCGAGCTCGGCCGGCTGCCCTCGACCTCGCCGGAGGCCACCAAGACCGCAATCGACAAGGCGCATGCCGCCTTCCTCGCCTGGCGACAGGTGCCGGCGCCGCGACGGGGCGAGCTGGTGCGCC
Organism: Rhizobium sp. Q54; assembly: GCA_945871425.1. GTDB lineage: Bacteria > Pseudomonadota > Alphaproteobacteria > SHVZ01 > SHVZ01 > SHVZ01. The sequence continues at coordinate 42,344 of CAMBVS010000023.1, forward strand.
TGTTCGGCGAGGAGCTGCGGGCGGCCAAGGAGGATCTCGGTCAGCTGGTGACGCTGGAGGCCGGCAAGATCGTCCAGGAGGGCCAGGGCGAGGTCCAGGAGATGATCGACATCTGCGACTTCGCCGTCGGCCTCTCGCGCCAGCTCTACGGCCTCACCATCGCGTCCGAGCGCCCCGGGCACCGGATGATGGAGACCTGGCATCCGCTTGGCGTCTGCGGCGTCATCTCCGCCTTCAACTTCCCCGTGGCCGTGTGGTCGTGGAACGCGGCGCTGGCGCTGGTCTCGGGCGACTCCGTGTTGTGGAAGCCGTCGGAGAAGACCTCGCTGACGGCGCTCGCCTGCGCACGTCTGTTCGGGCGGGCGGCAAAGCGCTTCGGCGGCGTGCCCGACGGCCTCCTCACCCTGATCCTCGGCGGCGCCGAGGTCGGCCGCATCATGGCCGAAAGCCCGAAGGTGCCGGTGGTCAGCGCCACCGGATCGACCCGCATGGGCAAGGCGGTCGCCGAGACCGTCGCCCGCCGCCTCGGCCGCTCGATCCTGGAGCTCGGCGGCAACAACGCGATGATCGTCGCCCCCTCGGCCGACCAGGAGCTGGCGATCCGCGGCATCCTGTTCTCGGCCGTCGGCACCGCCGGCCAGCGCTGCACCACGCTCAGGCGCCTGATCGTGCACGAGTCGATCCATGACGGGTTGGTGGAGCGGTTGAGGAAAGCCTACGCCTCGGTTCGCATCGGCGACCCGCGCGAGGCCGGCACGCTGGTCGGCCCGCTGATCGACAAGGCGGCCTACGACGCCATGCAGGCAACGCTGACCCAGGCGAAGGCCGAGGGCGGGCAGGTCTTCGGCGGCGAACGCCAGCTCGAGAACCAGTTCCCCGGCGGCTACTACGTGCGCCCGGCGCTGGCGTCGATGCCGCGCCAGACCGACACGCTCAGGCGCGAGACCTTCGCGCCGATCCTCTACACGCTCAAGTACCGGGAGTTCGCCGAGGCGGTCGCGCTCAACAACGACGTGCCGCAGGGGCTGGCGTCCAGCGTCTTCACCACCGACATGCGCGAGGCGGAGACGTTCATGGCGGATGTCGGCAGCGACTGCGGCATCGCCAACGTCAACATCGGTCCGTCGGGGGCCGAGATCGGCGGCGCCTTCGGCGGCGAGAAGGAGACCGGCGGCGGTCGGGAATCAGGCTCGGACGCCTGGAAGGGCTACATGCGGCGCGCTACCAACACCATCAACTACTCGCGCGAGCTGCCGCTGGCCCAGGGCATCAAGTTCGAGATCTAGTGTCGTGAATCCGAAGTCCGGCGGCTTTGCCGGCAAACTTCGGAACCGGCACTCTAGGCGGCCTTCGGGTCGAGACAGACGACCATGTCGAGCCCGGCGCGCCCTCGTCGGCGGCGGAGGTCCTGGCCGCCTGGTCGACGCGAATCACCTTCTGCCGGAAATCGAGCAGCGCCGCAGGAATGTCGATGGCGTCGAGGATGTCCCGGGCAGCGGGCTCGAGGGCCGGGCACGTGCGCATGATTGCTGCGACTCCCGTGAGATCAGCATCGTACCGGGACGTAAGCAGCGAATGTCCGGCGTGTAAAAAATTGTAACTTCAGGTATTCTCAGGCCCCTCTAGACACCGCTCCGCGTTGCCGACGGCTCGACCAAGATCAATGCCTGCGATCGACACCAAGCGCCCGAAGATCCTCCTGGTGGAGGACGATCCGGGCCTCTCGAGGATAATCACCGACTACCTTTCGAAGAAAGGTCTGGAGGTCGAGCGTGCGGCCGATGGCGCCACCGCCCGGCGACGGCTTGCACGCGGCGGCTTCGACCTCGTGGTGGTCGACCTCGGCCTGCCGGACGAAAGCGGCCTCGACCTCACCCGCCACGTCCGCTCGACCTCCCAGGCGGGGATCGTCATCCTCACCGGCCACGGAGACCCGGAGGATCGGGTCGTCGGCCTTGAGCTCGGCGCCGACGACTATCTCGGCAAGCCCGTCCACCTGCGAGAGCTCCTGGCACGGATCCGCAGCGTGCTCAGGCGGACGGTGGCAGCGGCGGGCGTGCCTGCGACCGCCAGCGATACGATCCTCACCTTCGCCGACTGGACACTGGATTGCGGGCGCCGACGGCTGATGCGGACGGACGGCGCGGATATCGTCCTCTCGGCCGCCGAGTTCGAGCTCCTGCGCGTGCTGGCGCTCCACGCCCAGCGCGTGCTCTCGCGCGACCAGCTGCTCGACATGACCCGGCATCGCTCGGCCGGGCCGTTCGACCGCAGCATCGACGTCATGGTCGGCAAGCTTCGCCGGAAGATCGAAGGCAACCCGCGCGAGCCGTCGCTGATCAAGACCGTCCATGGCGCCGGCTACGTCCTGGCGACGCCGGTCACCACTCGACGCTAGGCTCCCAGACGAGGACATCGCGGAGCCGGTCGGCCAGCTCGCGAAGCGTAAAGGGCTTGGGCAGGACGGGGCCGTGATCGCGAGAGTCCGGGTCGATGCGGTGAGCGGCCCGCCCCCCGACATCGCATCCTGTCCGTTCAAGGCAAGACTGATCGGCGCATTCTCCGGCCGAACCGCGCCGATCATCACCTCGTCGCGTTGGGCCGACAGATCGAAGACCAGCGTGATGCCGCCACCGAGGTTGCGCCGGATCAGCTCACCCAGCTCCTGGATGCGCCGATGAACCGCGACCTTCTCGGGGCGGACCACGTCGCTGACGTCAGCGGCCGCGACCACGGTTCCGTCGGTCGAGGTCGCGTAGCGCGAGCTTGGCATCCAACGCCCGTCGAGACAGCGCGTCAGCGTATTCGTCTCGCGAGTGCGGATGCACGACAGGAACTGAGCCAGCCGCTCCGCCTTCTGCCCGGACGACAGGTCGGCGCCGGTTTGCGCGATCTGCGCGCGAGAGAGAGATCCTCCAGCCGGACGCCGGGGACCATCATGTACCCGATCGCCCCCTACAGGGCGCGCATCTGCTCGTTGCAGAAGACCAGCCGCTCGTCGGCATCGTAGAACGCAAGCCCGTCGCCGAGGTTGCTGATCGCCTCGTCGAGGGTCCGCCGCGCCTCCTCGATCTCCAGCTTCTGATGCACTGCCGTCTCGACCATCGCGTCGAAGGTGCGCTCGACCTGGCCAAGCTGGCCGGGTCCGTATCCGGGATCGAGCTGCACCGGCGTCGCCCCATCGGTCATTCGCCTGGCCGCATGGGCGAGCCTCTCAAAGGGGCGGGCGATGCCGATGCGGAATGAGGACGACGGCGAGCACACGCCCGCGCAGGCCGGGCCCCGGCCGGATCGGCGGCCTAGGCGCGGGCACCGCTCGGCTCAGCGCCCGGCGTCGAGATCTTCCATGCTGAAGCGAAGCGCATCCTTGGGGTTGACCTCGGCCGAACCGATCGCGGGACCGTCGATGAAGCTGAAGCCCGCTCCCACGGCCGCGAGCGCCAGACTGCCGGTGCGGATGCCATGCAGGTACGTAAGCAGGTGCGCCTTCTCGGTCGCAACGACGAACTTCTCGAATTCGGCCTGCGCGCCCTCTTCGCGGTTCGAGATGGCTTCGGTCGAAAGCGCGTGCAGGCCGACATGGGCAAATCGACCGATCGACTGGACCGCCGACACCGGCATCCGGAGCGTCACCGCCCGCGACACCGGCTTCAGGCTGGGCAGGATCTCGATCAGCCGGCTTTGCGGGAAACCCTCGCTGCCGCCGACGAGGTCGAAGACCGCCAGGCGCTGCAGGCTGAGCGGCAGCTCGCGCCAGACCCGGAGGTACTCGGTCCTGAACGGGCCGAAGCTGACGGTATCGACATGAACGGGAATGGTGAACAGAAGCCGCCGGTCCTGGGCACCGACCCGCATCAGCTCGTCGACGACGCGCTTCAGCAGGCGAAGGTCGTAGTCGAGCCTGAATTTGCGATCGGCGAGCCCGTCGATCGCCGCCTCGCCGGCCTGGATCTGGCCGCCCTGCGTCTTCACCATCGGCACGCAGAAAAAATTGAAGACGGCATTCCGCTTCACGTCCCAGATCGGTCGAAACAGGAACCGCACGTGATCGAGGGCGGCGGAGTTGTCTTCCTTGCTCGAGACGGTGGTAACTTTGGCGATCTCACCCGAAATCGCCTCGGCGAGGTCGCCGTCGCGCTGGATGACCGCCAGCATGGACTTGGAGTCGACGACGGCCGCGCCGGCATCGATCTGGGCTACGTCCGCGCCGAGATCGGCCACCAGCGCCCGGGTGATCTCCTCGGCGATCTGCGCGCATTTCAGCCGCCCCTCCTGAGGGGTCAGCTCGGGGAAGAGCAGCACGAAATCGAGGTCCGCACCCTTGCGATAGACGTCCACCGGCTGAAGGCGGCGCTCGATGGCGCGCCGCATCAGCTCTTCGGCCTTGGGCGCCACTTGCAGCCACTGGTCGCCGAAACGCTCCTTGATCTTGGCGAAGCTGACGAGATGCAGCTTGCCGGCGGTCACCGGCTCGCGGCCGCCCAGGATTTCCCTGGCCCGCGACTCGAAAGAGTCCGGCTCCGGTCCGGGAGCGGGTAGCGGAGCGGCCGGGCGATCGGGCACGGCGGAAAATGCGTGAGTCGGGTTCACGAGGGGATCTTGCCCCCCAATGGTTAATTATTTCTCAGCGTCCGCTGCGGCTTTTCGCCCGGTGACCGCCCTGTTAGGTTGGTTCGATACCATGATCCCGATCGCCCCAGTGCCTGCAGCCGGTGCGTCCGATGTCCTCGACACCGATCTCCTGCGCGTCGTTCTGGAACACAGCGAGCAGGGGATCAGCGCCTATGACGCCCAGCGGCGCCTGATCCTGTGGAACGAGCGCTGGCTCAAGCTCCTGGGATTGCCGGCGAAATTCGGTCGGATCGGCACTCCTCTAGACGAAATTCTACTCTGGCGAGCCGAGCAAGGCGACTATGGCGACGTCGAGCCGGTCGACGAGGCCCATCGGCGACTCCGTCAATTCACGCCCGAGCGAACCCAGGAATGGGAGCGGCGCCAGCGGAACGGCACCTGGCTGCATTTCCGCCGGACGCCGACCGCCGGCGGGGGGGTCGCGACCTTCGTCACCGACGTGACCGCCAGCCGCACCCGCGAATCCGCCCTGACCGAACGCCGCGCCACGCTGCAGACGGTGCTGGAGGCGATGGACCAGGGCATCGTCATGATCGACGGCTCGCTCCGCGTCGTCGCCGCCAACCAGACGGCGCTCGACTGGTTCGGCATCCCGCGCGAATCCCATCCGGACGGCATCCCCTATCCCGAGGTGATGCGGCGAATCTATGCCGAGTCCGGCCTGACCGAGCCGGAGCTGACGCGCCGGATCGAGCGCGAGCTTGCCGATCCCGGCCATTTCGCCGCCCGCGTCTACCGCCTCTCTCTTCCCGGGTGGCGGACGCTCGAGGTACGCCAGCGCCCGCTCGCCGATGGCGGCGTGGTCCGCGTCTACACCGACATCACCGACCGCCTCCGCGTCGAGGCCGACCTCGAGGCGAGCCGGACGCAGGCGATCGAGGCGACCCGGCTCCTCGCCGACGCGCTCGACAACTCGAGCGACGGCTTCGTAATCTGGGACCGCGACCTCCGGCTGACGATCTGGAACGCCGCCTATGCCCGCCTGGTTCCGGGTGTCGCCGACATCCTGGAAACCGGACTGCATCTCGCCGAGTTCGTGAGGATCGCGATCACCCGGGGCGCCCTTCGCAAAGAACCGGGGGAGACCGACGATGCGGCGATCCCCCGCTGGCTCGCCCGCTACCAGCAGAACACCACCTACGAGCATCATCGCGCCTCCGGCGGCTGGATGCTCTCCACCAACCGCGTGCTGGCCGACGGCAGCCTTCTGTGGACGCGCACCGACATCAGCGCGATCAAGGCCCGCGAGGCCGAGCAGGCGGAGCACGCCCACCGCCTCGAGGAGCTGACCCACAAGCTCGACCTGGCGCGCATCGAGGCGGAGTCCGCCAACCGGGCGAAGTCCCGGTTCCTCGCCCAGGTCAGCCACGAGCTGCGCACGCCCTTGAACGCCGTCCTCGGGTTCTCCGACGTCATGCGCGGCCAGCATTTCGGCACGCTCGGCAGCGAGCGCTACGTCAGCTACGCAGAGGATATCCACGGCGCCGGCAGCCACCTGCTGCAGGTCATCAACCAGATCCTCGACCTCGCCAAGGTCGAGGCCGGGCGGATGACGATCGAGCCGCAGCGGAACTCACTCAAGCGCCTCTTGCAGGAGTCGCTGAAGCTGGTCGTGACCCAGGCCGAGGCCGCGCATCTCCGCATCGAGGCGGAGATCGCCGACCTGCCGCTCTGGGCCGACCGCCGGCTCGCCAAGCAGGCGCTGGTGAACATCCTCGGCAATGCGATCAAGTTCACGCCGCCCGGCGGCGCCGTGCATGTCGAGGCCTCGATCGTGGACGACATGACCCTCATCGAAATCGTCGATACCGGCGCCGGCATGACCGAGGCCGAGATCGCGACCGCGATGGAGCCCTTCGGCCGCGTCGACAGCACGTCGAGGCGGGCGCGCGAAGGGACCGGGCTCGGCCTGCCGCTGGTCAAGGCCTTCCTCGACCTGCCTGGCGGCCGCATCGAGATCGAGAGCGAGAAGGGCCGCGGCACCGCCATCCGCCTCTATTTCCCGCTACCGCCGGCATGACGGAGCCGAGGGTGGCGGCGCTGGTCATGGCGGCGGGGCGCGGCCAGCGCCTCGGCGGCGACGCGCCCAAGCAATACCTTCTCCTCGGTGAACGAACCGCATTGGCGCGAAGCCTGTCGCTCTTCGCCGCCCACCCGCGGATCACGTCGGTGCATGCGGTCGTCCACGCAGACGACCGAGAACGCTATGCCGCGGCGACCGCCTCCCTCGACCTGCCACCGCCGATCGTCGGTGGTGCAACCCGCCAGGAGTCGGTCCGGCGCGGCCTCGAGCACCTGGCGCTCGACCCGCCCGACCTCGTCCTCGTCCATGACGCCGCCCGCCCGCTGACGCCGGGCGCCATGGTGGGGCGGGTGATCGACGCCCTCGTCGGCCACGAGGCGGCGATCCCGGCGCTCGCGGTCGCCGATACCCTGAAGCAGGCGAGCGGCGGCCGGGTGGTCGCCACGGTTCCGCGCGCCGGCCTTTTCCGGGCGCAGACGCCGCAGGGCTTCCGCTTCGCCGCGATCCTAGACGCCCATCGACGCTTCGCCGGCGCCGAGCTCACCGACGACGCCGCGCTTGCCGAGGCGGCGGGGCTGCCGGTGGCGCTGGTTCCCGGCGACGAGGCCGCCTTCAAGATCACCACCGGCGACGACCTCGATCGCGCCCGCCGGCTCATCGCCGAGACCCGGATCGGCACCGGCTTCGACGTCCATCGCTTCGGCCCCGGCGACCATGTCTGGCTCTGCGGCGTGAAGGTTCCGCACGATCGCGGCCTGATCGGCCATTCCGACGCAGATGTCGGCCTGCACGCGCTCACCGATGCCATCCTGGGCGCGATCGGCGCCGGCGACATCGGCCAGCACTTCCCGCCCGGCGACCCGCAATGGAAGGGCGCCGCCTCCGGCCGCTTCCTCCGCCACGCTGCCGACCTGCTCGGCGAGCGCGGCGGCCGCCTCGTCCATGTCGACGTCACCGTCATCTGCGAGCGCCCGAAGGTCGGCCCGCACAGGGACGCGATGCGGGCGGCGATCGCAGAGATCCTCGGCATCGGCGCCGACCGGGCCAGCGTCAAGGCGACGACCACCGAGGGCCTCGGGTTCGCCGGCCGCCGGGAAGGCATCGCCGCCCAGGCCGCCGCCACTATCGCCCTGTGACGCAAGCCCCCGCGCTCCCCCGGCTGATCGCGACCGGCTTCGGCCTCGGCCACCTGCCCTACGCGCCCGGCACCTGGGGATCGGCGGTGGCGCTGCCGATCGCCTGGGCCTTCGCCCCGGCCGGCCTCGTCGCCTCGCTTGTCGGGGTCCTGGTGTTGACCCTCCTCGGCACCTGGGCGATCTCCCGCACGCTTGCCGACAGCATCGTCGTCGATCCGCCCGAGATCGTCATCGACGAGGTCTGCGCGCAATGGCTGGTCCTTGCCTCTCTGCCGCAGGAGCCGCTCGCCTACATCCTCGGCTTTGCCGCGTTCCGTTTCGCCGATATCGTGAAGCCATGGCCGGCCGGCTGGGCCGACCGGAACGTAGCGGGAGCGCTCGGCGTGATGCTCGACGATTTTCTCGCGGCCCCTCACGCCGTCGCCGGCGCCTGGTTCGTTCTCTGGGTGATCGATTGATGAGCGACCTCGAACGCCTCGCCAGGGATCTGCTGCAGCACCTCCGCCGCCGGCATATGCGCCTGGCCATGGCCGAGAGCTGCACCGGCGGCCTGATCGCCGCGACGCTCACCGAGATCGCCGGCTCCTCCGACGTGGTCGAGCGCGGCTTCGTGACCTATTCGAACGACGCCAAGGCCGACCTGCTGGGCGTGCCGCAGGCCGTGCTCGCCCGGCACGGCGCGGTGAGCGAGCCGGTCGCCCGCGCCATGGCCGAGGGGGCGCTGAAGGCGAGCCCGGCCGATCTCGCCGTCGCCGTCACCGGCATCGCCGGCCCGGGCGGAGCGACGCCGACCAAGCCGGTCGGTCTCGTCCATCTCGCCGTCACCGGCCGGAACACCGAGACGCGGCACGAGCGTCACGTCTTCGCCGGCGACCGCAAGGAGGTCCGCCGCGCCACGGTCGAGCGCGCCTTCCAGATGATCCGGGACGCCGCCGGTCAGGAGCCGGACGACGACGATTGACCGTAGAGGGCCTTGGCGCGAGCCTCGAAGGCGTTGACCATGCGTCGCACCGCCTCGTCGAAGAGGACGTGCATCAGCCCCTGCAGCATGCGGTTCTTGAACTCGAAATCGACATAGAAGTCGATCTCGCACTTGTCGTCCGGCCTGGGATCGAAGATCCAGTGGTTGTTCAGATACTTGAACGGCCCATCGGTATAGGCGACGTCGATCCGCCGGTCTTCCGGGCTCAGCTTCACCCGCGAGGTGAAGCGCTCGCGGATCATCTTGAAGCCGATGATCAGGTCCGCCCAGATCGTATCGGCCTCGCGCCTGTTGATGCGCGCAGCCAGGCACCAGGGCAGGAACTCGGGATAGCGCTCGACGTCGGCGACCAGGGCATAGAGCTGCTCCGGCGAATACGGCAGCAGCCGCTTCTCGGCGTGGGTCGACATTCCCCCGGCTATTCGGCGGCGGCGAGGCGCGCCTGGCGTGCCGCGCGGAGCCGGGCGAAATCCTCACCCGCATGGTGCGAGGAGCGCGTCAACGGCGAGGCCGAGACCAGCAGGAAGCCCTTGCCCGTCGCCACCTGCCTGTAGGTGTCGAACTCGGCCGGCGTCACGAACGAAAGGACGGCGTGATGCTTCGGCGTCGGCTGAAGGTATTGCCCGATGGTGAGGAAATCGACATCGGCGGCGCGAAGATCGTCCATCACCTGGTGGATCTCCTCTCTGCCCTCGCCGAGGCCGACCATGAGCCCGGACTTGGTGAACATCGTCGGATTCAGCTCCTTCACCCGGTCGAGCAGACGGAGCGAGGCGAAGTAGCGAGCGCCCGGGCGCACCTCCGGATAGAGTCGCGGCACGGTCTCGAGATTGTGGTTGTAGACGTCGGGGCCCGCCTCGACCACGGTCTCGATCGCGCCGTCCTTCCGCAAGAAATCCGGCGTCAGCACCTCGATGGTGGTTCCCGGCGCCTGACCACGGATGGCGCGGATGACGCGGGCGAAGTGGCCGGCGCCGCCATCGTCGAGATCGTCGCGGTCAACCGAGGTGACGACCACATGGGCGAGACCCATCTTCGCCACCGCCTCGGCCACGTGCTCGGGCTCGTGCGGGTCGAGCTGGTCGGGGCGGCCGGTGGCGACGTTGCAGAAGCTGCAGGCCCGCGTGCAGACGGATCCTAAGATCATCACCGTCGCGTGCTTCTTCGCCCAGCACTCGCCGATGTTCGGGCAGGCCGCTTCCTCGCAGACGGTGTTCAGCTTGAGCCGCCGCATCAGCTCGCGGGTCTCCTGGTACTCGCGGCTGACCGGGGCGCGGACGCGGATCCATTCGGGCTTCCGCTGGATCGGGTTATCCGGGCGGTGCGCCTTCTCGGGGTGCCGGAGCGTGGTCATAGGCTAGATGTGGAGGACCTGCCCGTAGGCGTCAAGCACGGCCTCGTGCATGGCCTCCGACAGGGTCGGGTGCGGGAAGATGGTTCCCATCAGCTCCTTCTCGGTGGTCTCCATCGTCTTGGCGATGGTGTAACCCTGGATCAGTTCGGTCACCTCGGCGCCGATCATGTGGGCGCCGAGCAGCTCGCCGGTCTTGGCGTCGAACACCGTCTTGATCAGGCCCTGGGTCTCGCCGAGCGCGATCGCCTTGCCGTTGCCGACATAGGGGAAGCGCCCGATCCTGACCTGATGCCCCGCGGCCTTGGCCTTGGCCTCGGTGAGGCCGACCGAGGCGACCTGGGGGGTGCAGTAGGTGCAGCCCGGGATGTTGGAGGTGTCCATCTCGTGCGGATGCAGGCCGGCGATGGCCTCGACGCAGATGACGCCCTCGTGCATCGCCTTGTGCGCTAGCCAGGGGGCACCGACCAGATCGCCGATGGCATAGACGCCGGGCTCGCCCGTCCTGAGCAGGCCGTCGGCGACCACATGGGTCTTCTCGACCTTCACTTTGGTGCCTTCGAGGCCGAGGTTCTCGACATTGCCGACGATGCCGACGGCGAGGATGACGCGCTCGACGGTGATCTCGGAGGATTTGCCGCCGGCCTCGACCGTCGCCGTCACGCTGCTCGCGCCCTTCTTCAGCGCTTTCACGGTGGCGCCGGTCAGGATCTTCATCCCCTGCTTCTCGAAGGCCTTGCGGGCGAAGGCGGAGATCTCCTCGTCCTCGACCGGCAGCACGCGGTCCATCACCTCGACCACCGTCACCTCGGCGCCGAGCGTGCGGTAGAACGAGGCGAACTCGATGCCGATCGCGCCCGATCCGACCACCAGCAGCGACCTCGGCATGCTCTCCGGGACCATCGCCTCCTTGTAGGTCCACACCAGCTTGCCGTCGGGCTCGAGCCCCGGCAGCGCGCGCGCGCGGGCCCCCGTCGCCAGGATGACGTTCTTCGCGGTGATGTCGGCAACGGGCTTGCCGTCCTTGGTCACCTTGATCTTGCGCTGGCCTGCGGCGACACCGTCGAGCGCGCCATGGCCGTCGAACACGGTGATCTTGTGCTTCTTCATCAGCCCTTTGACGCCGGCCGAGAGCTGCCCCGCCACCTGGCGCGAGCGCTTGACGATCTTGGCGATGTCGAAGGTCGGGTTCTGCACCGAGAAGCCGAACTGCTCGGCATGGTTCAGCAGGTGCCAGATCTCCGACGAGCGCAGCAGCGCCTTGGTCGGGATGCAGCCCCAGTTGAGGCAGATCCCGCCGAGATGCTCGCGCTCCACCACCGCCGTCTTCAGCTTGAGCTGGGCGGCGCGGATGGCGGCGACATAACCGCCGGGTCCGCCGCCGACGACGATCACGTCAAAGCTGGTGTCGGTCATTGCCGCTCCTTATTCGGATCGAGGGCTTCGGCCGAGATCGTCTCGAGCACGCCCGACAGGTTGGTCAGCACGTCGTTGTTCCAGAAACGGAGGATACGGATGCCGTGATCGGCAAGCCACGCGGTGCGAACGGCGTCCTTTTCGGCAGTGTGCTGGCTGCCATCAAGCTCGACAGCAAGTCGCCGCTCCTCACACAGAAAGTCGAGGACATACTGACCGATCGGATGCTGTCGTCTGAACTTGAGCCCATCGATCTGTCGATCCCTCAAAGCGCTCCACAGTTTGCGCTCGGCATCCGTCATGTTCACGCGGAGACGCCGAGCTATGCGATCCACTGCCCCTCACCCGCTCGCTACGCTCGCACCCTCTCCCCCAAGGAGAGGGTTAGGACAAGCGTACGACGTAAACCCTCTCCATGGGGGAGAGGGTGCGAGCGTA